>JBLZXS010000325.1:0-4863 GCA_050285325.1 Acinetobacter sp. | reverse complement strand
GAATTGTATTAGTGCACAAGAAATTGCCGATAAACTTTTTGTCAGTGTCAAAACCGTGAATACCTATCGTTATCGTATTTTTGAAAAATTGAATTTGGATAGTGATGTAAAGCTGACCCATTTGGCCATCCGTTATGGGCTGATTAAACCTTAATGCTTTTAATATAGCTTTTAGAAGACATGCATGGCGCAAAGCACCCCCAATTTTGAGTTTAATCAGTATCATCTAGGCATTTGGTATAGCGCTTATAGACTGATTATTGCAACCTGTCTTCTACTGATTTTCTCACTCACCAATCAGTATTTAAATTCAGATTACCGCTATCCACAGCTCTATCTGTATGCCCTCATCTGCTTTGTAGCGATAGGCTGTATGCAACTGCTGAGCCTGAAAAAAATACGCGCTAGAATTCCACAACAACTGACGCTGTTATTTGCGGTCGATGTCATTGTTTTAAGCTTACTGACTTTAGCAATGGATGGTCCTAATCTCCATTTAAGTCTGCTATTTGTGATTACCATCTTTGCAGCCTCTTTGTTACTCGATGCAAAAAAGGCCTTAATCACGACGCTTGTTGCCGTAATTAGTGTGATTTATCAAATATTTTTAGGCAGTATTTTTGATTTTTCTTCACTCAATAATATCAGTAACAGCGCCCTGTTGGCCTTTCTGTTTTTTGTAGTTTATGGCAGTGCTCAAATTGCGGTACGACGTTTCCAATTACTGGAAAATTTAAATTTTTCTCAATCCTTGGAACTGAATCGGCTGCAAAATCTAAACCGCTATATTTTGGAACAAATTGAACTTGGTTATCTGGTTTTGGATGAAAACTGTCATATCGTGCTGAGCAATCCTGCGGCTTGTCTGCTGCTCGGCATTCCTCCGCTCTATGCCTATGACAAATATCCCTTACACAAAATACAAGCGGATCTATTTGAGCTCATTAAATTTAACCAGCTGCAAGATGGTGAAAAATTTCAATTCGAGTCACAGCTGAGCCGTTATCATATGCATATTGAAGTGCAAAAATTAATGGTTCCCCATCAAACCCTGACCCTGTTGGTGCTACAAGATGCAGGTAAGCTTAATCAAAGAGTACAACAATTAAAACTGGCTGCCTTAGGCCAATTGTCTGCCAGTATTGCCCATGAAATTCGCAATCCTCTGGCCGCAATTGTTCAAGCCAACGAACTGTTGCTAGGCAGTGATCCAGATCAACAAAATCAATTAAGCCAGATGATTGCAAAGCAAGCACAGCGTATTGATCGGATCATCCAAGACACCCTGAATATGGTTCGAAATAAAGAGACTCATCCTACCCAAATTCAACTGAACCAGTTTATTCCTCAAATGATTCAGGAAGATTTATCTGATATTATCCAGCAAATTCGATACAGCATAGAAAATAAAATTTCGATTACTTTTGATGAAGCACAATTTCGCCAAGTTCTGATTAACCTGATTCGTAATGCCATTCGTCATAACTCACCTGATCATTCTCATATTGAATTAAACATTTACTCACATGAATCCAATGTGCGAATTGAAGTTCGTGATTTTGGTACCGGGGTAGCATCCAAAGATTTGACCTACTTATTTCAACCTTTTTTTAGTACCGAAATCACGGGAACTGGTTTAGGATTGTACTTATCACATAGTTTTTGTGAAGCGAACCAAGCAAAACTGGATTATGTAGAACAAAAACAAGGCGCATGCTTTCGAATAGAATGCCTAGATGTTGCTTTAAATTAATATTGCCGGGGTGTATTGTGGAACGACAACCACTTGTTTTATTGGTAGATGATGAGGAAGATTTGTGTACATTGATGCAAATGTCTTTATCACGCATGGGGATCAAAACTCATATTGCCCACCGTCTTGAACAGGCAAAAAAGCTCTTATCTGAACATGGATATGATGCCTGTTTAACGGACTTAAATTTGCCTGATGGTAATGGGCTGCAATTGGTAGAATGGATCACCCAACACTCTCCATCCTTACCTGTGGCGGTACTGACAGCCTATGGCAATATGGAAATTGCGATTGCGGCATTAAAAGCAGGTGCTTTTGATTTTGTCAGCAAGCCGATTAATCAGAAACACTTGGAACAACTCTTACAAAAAGCGTTGAACAAACCAGTCGAAAATGCCCAAAGCAAAGAAGATAGTCTGGAACAAAAATTATTGATTGGTCAATCCCTGCCGATTCAGCAATTACGCATTACCTTAAATAAAATTGCCCGCTCTCAAGCGCCGGTTTTTATTACCGGTGAATCCGGTACAGGAAAAGAAGTCATTGCCAATCTGGTGCATCGACTCAGCAATCGTAATGAAGGCCCATTTATTGCAATTAATTGTGGCGCCATTCCCACCGAACTAATGGAAAGTGAACTGTTTGGGCATAAGAAAGGCAGCTTTACCGGTGCCACTCAGGACAAACAAGGCCTGATTCAGTCTGCGCACGGCGGTAGTCTGTTTTTAGATGAAATTGCTGAACTGCCTTTAACCATGCAAGTCAAACTGCTGCGTGCCGTACAGGAAAAACGGATTCGTCCGGTCGGTGCTGATTGCGAGATTGATGTTGATTTTCGTGTAATTAGTGCCAGCCATCAAGACCTGGAAGCCCTAGTTCAGCAAGGTCGGTTTCGACAAGACCTCTTCTTCCGTATTCACGTGATGGATCTGGTTCTTCCGCCACTGCGTGAACGTGGTGATGATATTATTTTATTGGCGCATCATTTTATTCAAAAAATTAGTCAGGAATGGGGTATTCCTGCAAAACAACTGACTGAACGTGCGAGAAACTTTTTGCTAAGCCAATACTATCCGGGCAATGTTCGTGAGCTACGCAATATTATTGAACGTGCCATTACCTTGAGTGATGATGATCAAATTGACTTACCCCACTTACAAAGTGCGCCATTGCGTTATCCAGCAGCCGCGGCTGTAGATCATCAGCAAGAATCTGCAAACGCTTTTCGTAGTGACATTCTGGTTTCTTCGAAAAAGTTACCTGATGAAGGTTTAGAGCTTTATCTGGAAAATATTGAAAAAGATATTTTACTCAATGCTCTCAATCTAACCCACTGGAACAGAACGCTGGCAGCGAAAAAACTGGGCATGTCTTTTCGTTCTTTACGTTATCGCTTAAAGAAATTTGGCCTAGATACGGACGATGAATAAAACCGTTTATTTACGGGTTAAAATAATTTCTGCAACATGCTCAAGATAGCTTTCCTCTTTCATGTCATGTTGCAGCAGGTATTGCTGATTTGGTTGAATCCCCACACCTTCAATCATCTGCCCTTTCGGAGTGTAATAATGCGATACCGTCATCTGTAAAGCTGCACCATTGGAAAGCGGGAACAGTTTTTGTACCACACCTTTTCCATAGCTTTTTTCACCCACTACCCAGGCACGTCCATGATCTTTCATTGCCGCAGTAAAAACCTCGGCTGCTGAAGCAGACCGGTTATTGATTAAAATACCCAGCTTTAAATTTTGAAATTCCAAACTCGGTAAGGCTTGAAACTGCTGATCCCCTTCAGAACGGCTTTTGGTAGAAACAATCACGCCTTGATTCAAAAATAAGTCAGCAGATTCAACCGCAGCAGACAATAATCCACCCGGATTATTTCTTAAATCAAGCAATACCGCTTTCAATCGTGAAGAAGCATGTTCTTCAATTAAGCGCTTAATTTCATTTGCAGTATCTTGTTGAAAAACTTTTACTTTTATCACTAAAACCTGATTATGCAAGACATTGGCCTGAATATCGGTTTCTATTTTTTTATTGCGAACCAGACTAATGGGACTACTATTTTGTGCCAATTGCAAAGTTAGGGTCGAACCAATCGATCCATTCAGCAAGCTTTTCACTTGCTCTTGGTTAAGTTTTTTCAGTTCCTGATCATCAATCTTAAATACCGTCACACCATTGCGCAGGCCTTGCTTGGCCGAGTCGGCATTATCTTTTAAGCCTTGAATCACCCACTGATGCAACTGCTGATCATAATTCAGTTCAAAGTCGACCGATGCCAGATCGCCTTCGGTGTATTGTAATAACTGCTTATAATCTTCTGGACTTAAATAACGAGAATAACGGTCCAGTCCACCGACCAGACCTTTAATCGCTTGCTGAAACAAAGCATCGTCATTTTTGGCATCGACATAATTTTCTTTGACAATGCTATAAATCTGCACGAATTGCTGAATCGATTCCACTGGAACTTCAGCATAATTCTGTTCAACTTCATCATCAAAATCTAAAACAGGCTGTTTTTTCACAGCGGCAAGTGCAGAATGGCTCACACACATGAATAGCGTTGTTAAAGCGACAACCATCTTCCAGCGTTGTAAAGCCATCCTTTCACCTGTTTATCGGGTTAACTTATGATTTTAAAGTAATCAAATTGCGACCTTGCATTTCTGCAGGTACAGGAATTTGCATGAGGCTCAACAAGGTTGGCGCGACATCTGCAAGTACTCCACCTTCAGCAATGGTCGCTGAAGTTGGTCCCACATAAATGAAAGGCACAAGTTCAGTGGTATGTTGAGTATGTACCTGACCACTATGATAGTCCTGCATTTGCTCGACATTACCATGGTCAGCGGTAATCAGCATATGGCCTTTTTGTGCCATTACTGCTTCATATACCCGACCTAGGCAGGTATCCACTGCTTCAACAGCTTTTACTGCTGCATCAAATACACCGGTATGCCCGACCATATCACCATTGGCAAAGTTCACCACCAACAAGTCATACTCACCTGAATTAATTGCAGTAACCAGTTCATCGGTCACTTCATAAGCGCTCATTTCAGGCTTAAGATCATAAGTCGCAACATTCGGTGATGGAATCA
>JBLZXS010000324.1:0-5818 GCA_050285325.1 Acinetobacter sp. | reverse complement strand
CTGAATGAAGTCTAACTTGAATATCTGGATGATTTATATAAAGCAGAACAGGTTGATGTATTGTTAGCCGCAGATGTGCTCTATGATCAGTGCAACCGTTTTTTTCTGGATGAATTTTTAAAATTTGCCCCAGAAGTATGGGTGGCAGATAGTCGGGTGAAAAACTTTAGTCATCCTAAATATCAAAAACTAGACGAACGCAGTGCCACGACTTGGCCTGATCTGGATGAGTCCAAAGAATTTCGTAATGTGAGTTTTTATAAGACGCTGTAAACAGCGTCTTTTTTCTATCTACATTTTTAAATTTTAAGAACAGGTATAACGAACCACACTTAATGTACTTGGGCGAGCCTCTAAGGCTTGGCGAGTTGCCATATCTTCACTGTTATACAAATCTGGAGTGTTGCTGAGACTTACGCTGGTACGACTTTGACCCAGTTGACGACCATATTGTGGAGTCTGTATTGCTGGATTGGCAATTTCACTAATACTTAAAATATCGATTTTGTATTGTTTGTTTAAGCCCAATACTTTTTGACAAGCACGTTGTAATTTTCTCTCATCCACTTGTTGGTTTTGGCGACCTGCCAAAGTATAAGCCAAGGTTGCTGAGTTAGGTGACTGGCTTTCAATCTGATAGCCGACATTACCATTATATTGACGCGGTGTGCTTTGACACGCAGCAAGTCCAAGCGCCATAAAACCTAAGCCAAGCAATTTATAGGTATTGTTCATCTTTAAAAGTTCCAAGCGTTGTTATTCTATTGAGTATGCCATAAGGCTGCTTTTTTAACGATGCAATCCAGTTGCCTATCCAATAAAAAAGCTTTCCAATTGTGACAAACTGGAAAGCTTTTTTAGATGATTCAGCTCAGTACGCTGAGGTTAGTCGTCGGTAATCATGCTGTGTTTCTTGGTGTCTTTCATAAAGATATAGGTAATCAGAGACAAGCCAATCATGAAGGTAATGTAGTAGAAGAAGTAGTTTTCATGCCCTGCATTTTTAAAGCTAAGTGCAACCAGTTCTGCTGTACCCCCAAACAAGGTATTGGCAATCGCATAAGGAAGTGCCACACCCAATGCACGAATATGCGCAGGAAACAGTTCCGCTTTAACCACTGCGTTAATGGCCGTATAGCCTGTCACAATGACCATGCCACTCATACAAAGCATGAATGCAGTGGTTGGATTGGTGGTTGAACCCAAACCATTGAAAATTGGAATGGTGAATAAGACACCCAATACCCCAAAGGCAATCATGATCGGTTTACGACCAACTTTGTCGGAGAGCGCACCTACAAGTGGCTGAAGCAACATAAAAATAAAGATGGCGGCAGTGGTGATTTCAGTTGCAGTAGTTTTTTCGAAACCTGAAGTATTAACCAGATATTTTTGCAGATAAGTGGTAAATGTATTGAAAGCCAGTGTACCGCCAGCAGTCAACATAATCACGGTAAAGGCTTGTTTTGGATATTTGGTGAATAACGCCAGTGCACCTGATTTAGGCCCACCATTCTTGGCTTGTTCCTGAGCATCTTTTGATGACTGGGTTTCCACTAAACCACGGCGAATCCAGAATACGACCACGGCAAGTAAGGCACCAATGGCAAAAGGAATACGCCAGCCCCATTCAGAAAGCTGACCTTCAGTTAAAGTGCGTTGCAAGATGATCAGTACACAAAGTGCCAGTAACTGACCTGAAATTAAAGTCACATACTGGAAGCTTGAGAAGAACCCACGATGGTTTTTACCGGCCATTTCAGTTAAATAGGTTGCGCTGGAACCATATTCACCGCCGACACTCAGACCTTGCAGTAAACGTGCAAACAATAATAGCGCAGGTGCAAGCATGCCGACAGATGAGTAGGTTGGTGCGCAGGCAATAATAAGGGAACCGACACACATCAGGGAGACAGATAAAGTTAAACCGGCTTTACGACCTTTACGGTCAGCGTAAATCCCCATAATCCATGCGCCGATCGGACGCATCAGGAAACCCAGTGCAAATACTGCAGCTGCTTGAAGCAGTTTTACGGTGTCATCGCCTTCCGGGAAAAATTGGGAAGCAAAGTACAAGGTAAATGCTGCATACACATACCAGTCATACCATTCAACTAAGTTCCCGGCAGAACCGCCAAGGATAGATTTGAAACGAGTTTTTCTATCAAGTTGCACAGCTGCAACCTGAGGAGATGAATCTGTCACAACAATTCTCCAAAAAATTGTTGGCAAAACACATCCTTTTAAATTCTTCGAGGTGAAAAATTTAAAAACATATATTTTAATGTGGAAGATAGAAATAAATTTTTACAAGTACGTTATACGCTCATGTTTTGGCTTCTTCATCGAACTTTAGTCTAAATGGTGTTTTGATTTTGAACGTTTGATACATTTAACTTATTATTTTAATTCAATAGAAAAGAAAAATAAAAAAGCCTTTCATATAGAAAGGCTTTTTAAAATGGCTTTGGATTAGTGTTCCTTAATTTCTGAATGGTGTTTGGTATCTTTCATAAAGATATAAACAATCAATGAGATAGAAATTAAGATGGTGACATAAATAAAGTACCAGGATTCATGTCCCGCTTCTTTAAAACTCAGGGCAAAAAACTCTGCGGTTCCGCCAAATAAAGTGTTAGCCAGTGCATAGGGAAGTGCGACCCCTAATGCACGAATATGTGCAGGGAACATTTCGGCTTTTACTACGGCATTAATTGAAGTGTAGCCTGTAACAATGACCAAGCCGACTAAACAGATCCAGAATGCAGACCAGTAGTCTTGAGTTTGTCCCAGTCTATCAAATAGGAAATAGGTAAATAAAACGCCTAGTACCCCAAAGGCAATCATCAGCGGTTTACGTCCAATTTTATCCGATAAAGCTCCGGCAAAGGGTTGTAAACACATGAAAATAAACAGAGCCAAAGTCGTGATTTGCGTGGCTTCAGGTTTGCTGAATCCGGAGGTGTTGACTAAATATTTTTGCAGATAAGTGGTGTAGGTATAAAAAGCCACCGTACCACCTGCGGTTAAAAACAATACAGTAAATGCTTGTTTTGGATAGTGCTTAAACAGTGCAAACATACTCGATTCAGGCTGATTTTGATCTTTTTGCACATTTTTAAAAGATTGTGTTTCCAGCAAGCCGCGACGAATATAAAACACCACAATAGCCAGACAAGCCCCGATAAAGAAAGGAATTCGCCAGCCCCATGCATGCAGCTGTTCTTCAGTCAGTACAAACTGCAAAATGAGCAGTACACAGAGTGCAGTCAGTTGACCTGCAATCAGCGTAACGTACTGAAAACTGGAAAAGAAACCACGGCGGTTTCTTTCTGCCATTTCACTTAAATAGGTGGCACTGGCCCCATATTCTCCGCCTACACTCAAGCCTTGAATGAGGCGCGCAACCACTAAAATAACGGGTGCAAAGATGCCGATTTGATCATGCGTGGGGGAGATAGCGATGAGTAAAGAACCAATGCACATTAAGGTCACGGAAAGGGTCAATCCGGATTTACGTCCTTTTTTATCCGAGTAAATACCCATAATCCAGGCCCCAATCGGGCGCATTAAAAAGCCGACTGCAAAAATAGCGGCGGCTTGGAGTAATTGTGCTGTTTGACTGCCTTTTGGGAAAAAAGCGTGGGCGAAATATAAGGTGAAAGCTGCATAGACATACCAGTCATACCATTCAACCAGATTGCCTGCTGAACCGCCAAGAATAGATTTGACCCGTGTTTTAGTATCCAAATTGGATTGATCGACGTTGGCTTCAATCATGAGTACAAGTCCATTTTGTTATTGTTTTTAGATGTTAAACCAATTGTTTTAGCGGTATAAGGACAGGGGGTTTCTACTTTTGTATAAAAAGTGTTCGGATTTTAATCCTTTAAAACTAAAGTATTTGGGAGAGCAGCAGGGTTTACAATTTAGTCTGAAGGTTTATTTTTAACGGAACAGCCCCATTGTTATTATGTATTCATCCTGTTGATCTTAGATTTCCAAGTGTCATTTCACTTTAAATAGTGTTAAGTTTCCTAGAACAACAAGAAATTTAACTCAGCTGTTTTAACAGGATTAGAGGAGGTGAGCATGCAAGTGAGTCATCCGGTCTATGATGTAGTGGTTGTGGGTGGAGGCATCAATGGTGTCGGCATTGCAGTGGACGCAGTGGGGCGTGGGTTGTCTGTGTTTTTATGTGAAAAGGATGATTTAGCCAGTCATACTTCTTCTGCAAGCAGCAAACTTATTCATGGTGGTTTGCGTTATCTTGAATATAAAGAATTTCGTTTAGTTCATGAAGCACTGGCTGAACGTGAAGTTTTATTAGCCAAAGCCCCTCATATTATTCGGCCTTTGCGTTTTATCATGCCGCATCAACCTCATTTGCGTCCTGCATGGCTGATTCGGACAGGGTTATTTGTCTATGATCATTTAGGCAAAAGGAAAAAATTAGCCGGCTCCAAGCATATTGCATTTGATCCAGCAACAAGCCCTTTAAAAGAAGAAATGACGCAGGGTTTTGAATATTCAGATTGTGCTGTAGATGATGCGCGTTTGGTGGTTTTGAATGCGATGCAGGCACATGAGTTGGGTGCCAGGATTGCGACACAAACACGTTGCATAGCTGCTTACCGTGAAAATGGATTGTGGAATGTTCATCTGGAAAATGCACAGGGCAGTTATCAGGTACAGGCAAAAGCCTTGGTCAATGCCGCGGGGCCTTGGGTCGCACAATTTATTCAACAGAATTTAAAACAAAAATCGCCTCATGGGCTTCGACTGGTGCAAGGCAGTCATATTATTGTGCCGAAAATTTACCCAGGAGATAAAGCCTTTATCCTGCAAAATGATGATCAGCGAATTGTTTTTGCAATTCCTTATCTGGATGATTACACCTTGATTGGCACCACTGATCACGAATATCAGGGCAATTTAGATCAGGTCAAAATTACCCAGCCGGAAATTGATTATTTGCTAGATGTCTATAATGATCATTTCAAGCACCAGTTAGGTTCTGAAGATATTTTATCTACTTATTCAGGTGTCCGGTCTTTATGTGATGATGAGTCTGATAATCCTTCCGCAATCACCCGCGACTATACTTTGGCATTATCTGACCAGCAAAATGAAGCACCGCTGCTTTCAGTGTTTGGGGGTAAACTGACCACCTATAGAAAGCTTGCTGAATCCGCAATGGTTCATTTGGCACCCTTTTTTCCGGAAATGAAAAAACCTTGGACTGGAACAGCATTATTACCTGGAGCGGAAAACTGGGTTTCGGTTGAGCTTTTAATGCAGCAGATTACGCAAACTATCGAGGATATACCTTTACAGTTGGCTTGCCGGTGGGCACATGCCTATGGCACACGGGTATGGAAGTTTATAAATGGTGTTTCAAGCACGGATGAACTGGGTGAAAATTTTGGGCATGGCTTATTTGCCAAAGAAGTGGATTATCTGGTGGATCAAGAATGGGCGAGAAGCAGTCAGGATATTGTATGGCGTAGAAGCAAACTGGGTTTTCAATTTAATACGGATGAAATACAGTTTTTAGATCAATATCTTTCAAAATTGCATCTTAAGAGATCGCAGGATACTGCGGCCTAAACCTTTAAACTATAAAAAAAGACCACTTCAGCGGTCTTTTTTTTAATCTAATTATAAGGTTAATTGGCAATAAATCGCAGCTTAGATGGCAACTGCGTGTCTATTTGGCTTTTATTTAAATTTCGATGCCGCCCAATGCTGCGCAATTCACAGGCGTATTCCATTGAACTGCAGTACCCCAAATCACAGGACGTACAACACGCCAAGG
>JBLZXS010000323.1:0-6569 GCA_050285325.1 Acinetobacter sp. | reverse complement strand
AGTTGCGCCGTGCGTTCGGTGGCACGAAAATCCACGCTGAGCAAACCTGAATCAATATCCAAAATAGCCACTAAAGTGACATAAGGAAAATGGTGACCTTTGGCCAGCATTTGCGTGCCGAGTAAAATAATCGGTTCACTTTTCTGGATTTTGTCATAAATTTTTTGCCAGCTACCGACCCGGCTGGTGGAGTCGCGATCGACCCGCATTACGTCAAAGTTGGGGAACAGTTGTTGTAAATGTTCTTCCACTTTGGCGGTGCCCAGACCAATGGGTTTTAATTCGCTATGCTTGCACTGTGGGCAATGCTCTGGCATACGGTGAATGCTGCCACAATGGTGACAATGCAAATGCTGATAAGGCTGGCGGTGCACGGTAAAGTTGGCGTCGCAATGCGGACATTTGGCCTGCCAGGCACAGCTTTCACAAATCAGTACCGGTGCATAACCACGGCGGTTTAAAAACACCAACACCTGTTCTTTTTTGTCTAGCCGCTTTTGAATTTCATCAATCAGGCTTTGGCTAATGCCATTTTGTTTTTGCGCAATTTTCAGATCAATCAGATGAATCTTGGGCATCAGTGCCACACCGGCACGCTGATTCAGCTCTAAACGGGTCATTTTCCCGGAGTCAGCCAGTGCATAACTTTCAATGCTCGGGGTAGCTGTACCCAAAATAATCGGACAGCTTTCTAAGTGGGCCCGATACATCGCGACATCACGGGCGTGATAGCGAAAACCTTCTTGTTGTTTAAATGAAAGGTCATGTTCTTCATCGAGAATGATCAAACCCAGATTGGGCAACGGGGTATAAATGGCTGAACGGGTGCCTAAAATAATCGAGGCTTTGCCGGTTTGTGCAGCCTGCCAGGCTTGTAAGCGTTTTGAATCATTGAGTCCTGAATGCAGCAGCACAATATTGCCATGAAAGCGCGACTGGAAACGGCTGATGGTTTGCGGAGTAAGCCCAATTTCAGGGACTAAAACCAAGACCTGTTTGCCTTGTTTCAGTACCTCTTGCATGATTTGTAAATAGACTTCGGTTTTACCGCTACCGGTCAGACCATCCAGTAAAAAGGCCTGATATTTTTTTTGTGCTTTAAGCACCTGTTGAATGGCATACTTTTGATCTTCATTCGCTGTGAGCGGCATTTGCGCCAGTGTGACCGGCTGCGGACTAAAATCCTGATTTTCCAAAACACATTCTACAATGGCTTTTTTTTCTAAAGCCTTCAGTGTCGCCGTTTCAATCCCGGCCAGATTTAAAATATTTTCTGCGGTTCCTTGAGGATGTAATTTCAGGATTTTATACGCTTGCTGTTGTTTCTCGGAACGTGTCACTTTGGCTTCGGCATTTAGATCCAGCACTTTCCACATACGCGCCAATAAATTATACGGTTTGCCCTGACGTAGAAAGGTGGGTAAGGCACTCTGAAAAACTTCGCCAATTGGAAATTGGTAATATTGCGCTGACCAGCTAAGTAAGCTTAAAGTTTTTTGATCTAAAAGGGCCTGATCATCCAGTAGTTCAGTAATGGCTTTCAGTTTAAAACGCGGATCTAGGGGGGTGTCAGCTGTTAATTTTTCAACAATAATCCCGACCAGATTTTGCCGTCCAAATGATACGGCAACCCGTGCACCGACTTCGGCCTGCTGATATTGTTCAGCCGTTAAGGTGTAATCAAAACAGTCGTAAATATAGACCGGTACAGCAACACGAATGCGATAAAGGTTGGCGGGTATCGAGGATGTATTTGGCATAAATAAGGGTCAAAGCGTCCTGATCAAATTTCGTCGTGCTCAAGAGCGAGTTATGGTAGAGTGAGCAAATCATTTATATCTCAGAATATGAATGATTTTGGTGGTCAGACGCAACAGCGCTGAAGCAAATTTTAGAAAATTAGAGCATCACAATGCCTGCATATCAATTTACTGCCATTGATGCTTCAGGGAAGCAGCAAAAAGGCGTGCTAGAAGGGGATTCAGCACGTCAAATCCGTCAACAGCTTAGAGATAAAGCGCTGATTCCGGTGACGGTCGATCCCGTTGAGCAAAAAGATAAACATCACTCCGCAGGCTGGTTTCAAAAAAAGATCACCGCCTATGATTTGGCACTATTTACCCGTCAACTTTCAGTGTTGGTGGCAGCCGCAATTCCTTTAGAAGAAGCGCTACGTGCTGTAGGCAAGCAAAGTGAAAAAGCCCATGTGCAAAACTTATTGATGTCGGTGCGCTCAAAAGTCATGGAAGGACATTCACTGGCTCATGCCTTGCAGCAAGCCGGACGTTTACCAGACTTATATATTGCCACCATTGCCGCAGGTGAACGTTCGGGACATCTGGATTTAATTCTGGATCAGTTAGCAGATTACACTGAAAATCGCTTTGCCATGCAGAAAAAAGTACAGGGCGCGATGATTTATCCCATTATCTTGATGCTGATGTCCTTTGCGATTGTGATGGGGCTGATGACCTATGTGGTTCCCGATATTGTAAAGACTTTTGATCAAAGTAAGGATGCCTTACCGTGGATTACGGTGGCATTGATGAAAGCCAGCGATTTTATACGGGTAGCATGGCCATTTTTATTGGTGGCAAGTGTGGTCGGGTTTATTGCTTTGGCGCGTTTTTTAAGAACTTCCGCTGGGCATTATGCTTTTGATCGTTTAACCCTCAAATTGCCATTATTTGGTAAATTATCGCGTGGTATAAATGCAGCACGTTTTGCCAGTACTTTATCTATTTTGACCCAGTCAGGTGTGCCTTTGGTGGATGCCCTTAAAATTGGCGCTGCGGTGAGCAATAACTGGGTGATTCGTGATTCTGTTAATCTGGCAGCGGAGAAAGTCACTGAAGGTGGCAATCTTGCAACGCAACTGGAGCGCAATGGTTATTTCCCACCGATGATGGTACAAATGATCAAAAGTGGTGAAGCATCGGGTGAGCTGGATCGAATGCTGGAACGTGCCTCGACCATGCAGGATCGGGAAGTCACTACCCTCATTTCAACACTCCTTGCGCTGCTTGAACCGTTAATGTTGGTGTTAATGGCAAGTATCGTTTTGGTGATCGTGATTGCGGTGATGCTGCCGATTGTGAATATGAATAATATGATTTAACAGCTTAAACTTTTTATAAAGATAATGATTTTACGAGAGAGTGATATGCACGGAAAAATATATCAAGCCAAGCAGACTGGCTTTACCCTGATTGAAGTCATGGTGGTGATTGTAATTTTGGGTGTATTGGCTGCGCTGATTGTACCGAATGTCATGGGACGTGGTGAAAAAGCCAAGGTGGATACATCTGCCATTACCTTAAAAGGGGTAGCGGGTGCTTTAGATCAATATAAACTGGATAACGGTAAATACCCGTCCATGCAGGATGGTGGTTTAGATGCCTTGGTGAATCAGCCGGCTTCAGCTAAAAACTGGATGCAGGGTGGTTATGTCAAAGGGGGTTATCCGAAAGACAGTTGGGATAATGATATTCAATATGTAATTCCCGGTGCCGAAGGTCGTGCATTCGATTTATATTCTTTTGGAGCTGATGGTAAAGAAGGCGGTGAAGGAACAGATGCCGATATTTATTATCAGCCTTAATTGAGAATCATTATTTGTTTTGAGTTAATAGAATATATCACTTCACTTAATTTAATGGGTCAATACTAAGTGAAGTGATAATAAATCTTAATTATACTAAATATAGTAAAATATTGAATTTTAACAAATTGTAATAATAATTTATATTTGAGATTTATAATAAGAATTATTCCCATATTTGATAGTTACAATAATGATTGAATGTGAATTGAAATAGACTTTCTATTTATTAAAAAGCTTGCATAATGTTCTGAATGGCAACGATTTTGCTGGGGAGAAGGGAATGAAAGCATTAATAATATCGGATGAAATTAACCAATTTCATTGGGCAATGCTCAAGTCTGTTCTTTTAATTTTGAGTTTGCTTCCGATCAGTTACGGCATTTTAACATTATGGAATGCAACAGAAGGCAGCAGCCAGATTATGGTGGGCTTTTTTGCAATCAGTCTATTGAGTGCATTATTCGTCTTATGCTTTTGGTCTGCATTAAAAGCGACGGTACTCAACTTAAAACAACAACAGGTTTCAGTTTTAGAACAAAGTATAGTGAACGTTTATCGCTACATTCCCATGCTATTCTTAGCAAGCATGATTTCTTATCTAGTCACACAGTTATAAAACCTGATGCATAAAAAAACCGAGATAAATATCTCGGTTTTTTGTTTTAGTCCTTTCCAATTTCTCAGTAATAAAGGAAGGAGTTTTCCTACCTGATTTTCTGCTTGAGAAATGATAAAAGAAACATTTTTTTAAACTGAATATTAAATATTTAGTGGAAGTTCCTTCTCTTGACCATATATGGCTCAGGGAGAAGGTTAGGGTGAGGGGAGTTTAAAAGAAATTACTTTGTATAGTCGTGCAATTCATTTCTAAGAAAATAATCTCTCCCTTGCGAACTCGAAATTCTAAAAGGAGAGAGAATTTAAAGTTTAACGTCGTGATTTAAATGAAACATCGACCTTACGCGGGCGATAAATCCAGCCCAGAATAAGTAACAACAATGAGAAACCAAGAATTGGCCAATCACTGAGACGCATATACAAGGTTTTACCCTGCATTGCAGGCAGTTCACCACGAAGAATCGCTGTTTGATCCGTCGGTGCCTGTTTCACAATATGACCGTTGTGATCAATAAAGGCCGTTACACCAGTATTGGTGGCGCGAATAAACCAGCGGCCATTTTCTTTGGCACGCATTTGTACCATTTGCAAATGTTGCCAAGGTCCCGCAGTACCGGTAAACCAAGCGTCATTGGATACCGTAACCAGATAATCGCTTTGAATGGCATTGCGACGAGTCAGGTTGGGATAAGCCACTTCATAACAAATCGCAGCACCCAGCGCATGGTTTTTTATATCTAATGGTTTCTGGTCACGTGCACCGCGAGAAAAACCACTCATGGAAGGGTCATTCTGTAATGCCGGTAAGACCCAGCTGAGCCAGCCAGATAAAGGTACATATTCGCCAAATGGAACCAAGCGTTGCTTCTTATACAACCCTTCAGATTCATCACCCATTGCCATGATACTGTTGTAGTACATCGGCATGCCTTCGGATTTGGATTCTTTTAGATCCCAGTAGGGAAGACCGGTAACCCAGGCTGTGCCTGATTTTTCTGCCTGAACTTTCATGGCATCCAAGAAAGGCTCAATATCGGTTTGGAACATGGGGATAGAAGATTCAGGCCAGACAATCAGGTCACGTCCCCATTCAGTTCGACTTAAATTGGCATAGATCATCAAGGTTTTGACTTGATACTCGGTCAGCCATTTCAGGTCTTGGGGGATATTGCCCTGAATTAAAGACACAGAAAGCGGTTTTTGATCTTTCTGTTCCACAAACTGAAGATACGAAGCTCCCCATGCACCCAGCAGTAAGATGGCTGAAGGGACAATCCAGAACACGCGTTTATTCAGGATTTCAACGAGCGCACAGGCCAGTATAATCACCACAAACGATACACCGAAGATTCCGAATAATGGCGCATAGCCATCCAAGAAGCGCTCGGTAAATGCATAACCTGCAAATAACCAGGGAAAACCGGTGAATACCCAGGTTTTTGCCCATTCAAAGAGTACCCAAAGCGGGGCAAAAGTTAGTGGTGTTTCAGGGAAAAATCGACGGTAGATCCAGGTTTGCAGCGCAGTAAATAGCCCCATCACCAAGGCCATAAACGCAATCATCAGCACACTTAAAAAGGCGCTGGTATCACCATAGACATGGATGGAGGTATACAGCCAAAATGCGCCGACAAACCATAAACCAAAGCCGTATGCCCAGCCAATGCCAAAAGCTTGTCGGGCAGAGCGTTTACGTAGGGAAGCATAAAGTAAGGCTGGAGACAGCAGTGCAAGCCACCAGTAATAATACGGTGCCAGCGCAAAACTGAACACTGCGCCTGAAAATAATGAAATTAAAAAGGGATAAATAAACGGGAGCTGCTTGTGTTGTTGAGATGGATTTAACAGCTTATTAAAGTATGTTCTCATTTACGGACAGCTCGAATCAGATGAATAGTACGTGCATCTGCTTCTACAATGGTAAATTCCCAATTTTCAAGCTCAATAATTTGACCTTGTAAATCGCTGACTAAACCAATTTCTTGAAGCAATAAACCGCCGACAGTTTCTACTTCATCATCAGAAAATTCAGCATCTAAAACATTGTTAAAGTGTTCAATTGGTGTAAGTGCTTGAACGAGCCAAGTATTTGCCGTATGAGGGTCATTATCGGGAATAATGAATTGGGCTTCTTCATCGACTTTATCGTGTTCGTCTTCAATTTCACCGACAATTTCTTCCAAAATATCTTCTAAAGTCACTAATCCAGAGGTCGTGCCATATTCATCAATCACTACTGCAATATGGGTTTGGGTATTTTTTAACATACGCAGCACTTGGTCAGAGCGGGCACTTTCAGGAACAAAGATCGGTTGGCGCATCAATCCACGAATATCAACTCTATTGC
>JBLZXS010000322.1:0-4424 GCA_050285325.1 Acinetobacter sp. | reverse complement strand
CAACTATCAACTATCTCGAAGAACATCAATATACTCAGGCTGAACTGAGTGCTGATGATCGTAAGCAATATCGGATAACACCTACGGGTCTTCAGCATCTTGAAGAAAATCAGGAAACAGTAAAAAAAATCCTCGACCGCTTTAACACACGTAAGCAAATCCAGAACGACGAAAATTATGTTGATATCAAACGTGCGATGGAAAATCTAAAAACATCCTTGCGCTTAAAAATTCAGCATTGTGAAATCACGCCTGAACAAGTCCGCGAAATTGCAGAAAAGATCGATCAGGCCGCTGTAGACATCGCTCGAATGTAATCACTGACATTTGAAAAGACTCAAAGCATTTGTAAAAAGACAACATCAAGACGAAGTACCTATAGGTCAATTATGCAGAACCATCTCCCAAAAATTCATCCCAAGCATTTAGCGTGGCTGATGCCGTTGTTTTTATCTGGCATCATGAGTGGCGCAATTTCATGCTTTAACATGATTATTAATAAAGGTTTTGGGGAGGACTTCTTTTCTTTGTGGCTGCATGCATGGAGTTTATCGTGGCTGATGGCATTTCCACTGATTCTTGTGGTGCTGCCTTTGGTTCGTCGTTTCCTTATGCTATTTATGGCCAAACCAAAGTAAACCGACATCTATGGGGTATTTCCCTGGATGATGCCCAGCTCTCAGACATAAGTGGGAGTTGGCTTCAAAGCATGAAATATGTATGTTCAAATTAAGCACTAGTATATTGAACCAATGAAACCATAAAGGACGGATATATGTCACAAACTATGCAACAAGTCATCATCACTGAACCGGGCGGCGTAGATAAACTCGCTTACGAAACTGTTGTAATACCAGAAGTTAAAGCGGATGAGGTCTTGGTAAAAGTGCATGCATTTGGGATTAACCGTCCTGATATTTTGCAGCGTCAAGGTTTGTATCCAATGCCTAAAGGCGTAACACCTGTGCCGGGTCTTGAAGTTGCAGGTATTGTTGAGGCTGTGGGTAGCGATGTCACCAAATTTAAAGTGGGTGATCAAGTCTGCGGTCTGACCAATGGTGGCGGTTATGCGGAATATTGCGTGGTGCCTGAAAGCCAAACATTGACTATTCCAACAGGCGTAAGCTTTACTCAAGCCGCAGCTATTCCTGAAACCTTCTTTACCGTGTGGGCGAATGTTTTTCAAATGGGTAAAGCCAAAGCAGGGGAAACTGTACTGGTGCATGGCGGAACCAGCGGTATTGGTACCACTGCATTGATGCTGTGTAAATCCTTGGGGATTAAGACTTTTGCAACTGTGGGTAACGATGAAAAAGTTGCTGCGATTTCCGATTTAACCACGGCAATCAATTATAAGACTCAAGACTTTGAACAAGTGATTAATGAGCAAACCGACAATGGCGGTGTAGACGTTATTTTGGATATGGTCGGTGCACCATATTTGGAGCGTAACTTGAATCTATTGCGCCGTGACGGACGACTAGTGTACATCGCTTTCTTGGGCGGAGCTAAAGCCAAAGAGGTGAAACTCGGTCAAATCATGATGAAGCGTTTGACCATTACCGGTTCAACCATGCGTGCACGTACCACGGCTGAGAAAGCTGAAATTGCACAAGGCTTGCAAGAAACTGTTGCACCGCTATGGGCAAAAGGTGAATGCTTACCGATGATTTATAAAACTTTTAAATTTGATCAGATTCAAGATGCACATGCTGCTATGGATACAGGCGAGCATGTTGGTAAAGTGGTGGTAGAAATCATCTAATTTTCTACTTAAGCGATAAAAGCCAACAAATGTTGGCTTTTATTTTGCATAAAATAAGATAATTAATTCAAATTAATTTATTGAATAACAGTGAATATATTTTAAAAAATGGTAAAAATGTCGAATGCTTGACACAACCTGTCGGAAGTGTGGATTAAATTAACCTTTAAATTTAACCTGACCAATTTGTTTGGTATTAGGTGGAATATCACGCAATAAAGGGGATGTACAATGAAGATTATATCAACACCATATACTCGTGTGCATAGTTTCCGTGCTTTAAAACGTCTGCATAAAGCGATTATTCGTAATCAGGTGTCACATTCAGACCTGCATAAATTTTATCAGGCACTGCTTCATTTAGAGCGTTATGTAGAACGCCTTAATCGTAAGGGTAAAAAAAGCCTCGTGACACGGCTAATTAAATAGCTTTCTAGTGCCTCTTTATTAGCCTTAAGTTGAAGGGAATATTTGAAAATTATTTTTTATTTAGCGGTATAATTTTTTTGATAATTAAATAATTTTGCATATTTTATATGCGGTGCTGCAAAGCACAAAGAGGGGATTTATGAAGGATAATCCTTCAACACATGAGCGTCTTGCAGAACGTTTGGCTCGTATATTGACTAAGCTTAATGTGGGGCATCAGTTAAGCGTACAACAATTGGCGCTTGAATTCCGGGTTAGTAGCCGAACTATAGAGCGTGATTTTGATCGTTTAAACTCTTATCTTCCACTTGTGCAAGACACTAAAACCAAAAAGTTTTATCTGGAATCTTCCTATCTTGGGCGCTTTAAATTACAGGATATTCAAAATTTTGCCCAGTTGTCTGGCATTCAGGATCTATATCCGTCTTTAGATATGTCTTTTTTAAGAGAGTTGTTCGATAATCGAGCAAATCTGGTTTTTTCTGCCAAAGGTTATAACTTTGAAGATACTACGCAGTATGCGGAACATTTTAAGATACTCACAGGAAGTATTCAAAAAAGACAGCAAATCGCTTTGTTTTACAGAGATCAAATGCGGGTTGTAAAACCGTATCGATTAATTCATCACATGGGTAACTGGTATTTGGCAGCTGTACGCAGGCAGGAACTGCGTGTTTACCGTCTGGGTCGTATTGAGAAAATTATCTGTAACCATCGACTTTCACGGTTTGAACATAATCAGGCTGTACTGCAGCAATTAAAAGATGAAGATGGTATTTGGTTTCAATACAAAAAACAGGAAGTCATTTTATCTGTGCATCCAGAGGTTGCAATTTATTTTAAGCAACGCCGGATTTTTTCAGAACAGGTAATTTTAGAGGAATTGGAAACAGGGGAATTGCTGATTAGTTGTCAGATTCGGCATCCGAAAGAATTGAACCCATTGGTGCGTTACTGGATACCTCATGTAAAAATCGTCAAGCCTGAGCATTTACAGCAAGAACTAGATGCCAGTCTACAAGGCTATTTAAAATGTGCGCAGTGAAAACGAATCACAGGCATTAAAATTTTAACGGGGCGGGAGATTAGCTGAAATATTTATTTCAAAGCTCCAACGTTTATTATTGGTCTATATGATATTTTAGACATAAAAAAACCAGCATTAAGCTGGATTTTTTATTGCACCATTTTAAGTAGTCTTAAAATGGTGCCCGAGGCCAGACTCGAACTGGCACGCTTTGTGGGCGGGGGATTTTAAATCCCCTGTGTCTACCGATTTCACCACTCGGGCTTAACAAGATTGGAGGCGGAGGTCGGAATCGAACCGGCGTACACGGAGTTGCAGTCCGCTGCATGACCACTCTGCCACCCCGCCATCTCTTGTTGCTGCGTATATTATCAAGCTCTGAAAAAAAAACAATAGTAGATTTATGCAGATGTGCAGAAAAGCAGCATATAGCGGAAAATATTTAAAATATTCATGTAGAATGTGCGAAATTGATTCATATCAACACTTGGGAGAAGTGCCGTGGCATTAGTTCTAGACGGTCGTGCATTGGCGAAGCAAATTGAAGCTGACTTGTTTACTCGCGTAGAAGCGCTGAAAGCAAAATCAGGTCGTACTCCAATTCTTGCGACAATTTTGGTAGGTGACGATGGTGCATCTGCAACTTATGTTCGTATGAAAGGCAATGCTTGCCGCCGTGTCGGTATGGATTCATTAAAAGTTGAGCTTCCTAAAGAAACGACAACTGAAGAATTACTTGCTGAAATTGAAAAATTGAACGCAAATCCTGATGTTCACGGTATTTTGTTGCAACACCCGGTTCCTGCGCAAATTGATGAGCGTGCATGTTTTGATGCAATCTCGCTTGAAAAAGATGTTGATGGCGTAACTTGCCTTGGTTACGGTCGTATGGCAATGGGTGAAGCTGCATATGGTTCTGCGACTCCTGCAGGCATCATGACCATTTTGAAAGAAAACAACATTGAAATCGCAGGCAAACACGCAGTTGTTGTTGGCCGTTCTGCGATTTTGGGTAAACCAATGGCTGCAATGTTGCTAGAAGCAAATGCGACTGTTACGATCTGCCATTCACGCACTCAAAACTTGGCTGACTTCGTAAAACAAGCTGACATCATTGTCGGTGCGGTAGGTAAAGCTGAACTGATTCAAAAAGACTGGATCAAACAAGGCGCAGTCGTTGTTGATGCCGGTTTCCATCCACGT
>JBLZXS010000321.1:0-12918 GCA_050285325.1 Acinetobacter sp. | reverse complement strand
TAAAGGCGATTTTTTAACTTATAACTTAAATTTAGGTTGGTCATATAATACGCTTAATCGTCCAGTATTTCCTACTTCTGGAATGTCGCACCGTGTAAATGGTGAAATTGCCTTACCTGGCAGTGATGTTGAATACCAAAAAATAACTTATGATGCTCAAGCATTCTTGCCTTTAGGTAAAGATTTTGTACTTCGTGGTTATGGTAAGTTAGGTTATGGTAATGACCTCCCATTCTATAAAAATTTCTATGCCGGTGGTTTTGGTTCGGTCCGTGGTTATGACAACAGTACCTTAGGTCCTAAATATCCAGGCGTGACGTATAAAGAAATGCAAAATATTAATCCTACTAATACTGGTGATCCAGATCCAGAAGAGGTGGGAGGGAATGCTTTAGTCCAATTTGGGACTGAACTGGCTCTACCATTGCCATTTAAAGGGGATTGGACGCGTCAAGTTCGTCCGGTACTGTTCGCTGAAGGTGCACAAGTATTTGATACTCAATGTGATGTTCCTAATAGTGTTGATGATAAAAAATATTGTGAAGATAACTTCGGTTTTGACGCTGAAAACTTCCGTTATAGCGTAGGAGTTGGCTTTACTTGGATTACCATGATTGGTCCACTTTCACTCAGTTATGCATACCCATTGAACGATAAACAGGGTGATGAAACTAAAAATATCCAGTTTGAAATCGGCCGTACTTTCTAAGATCGTGTAAGAATAATTCAGGTTGTGTTAACACATTATCGAGTGTGTTGACACAACCAAACTTAAAGAGAAAATGATGCAAAAAATGATGATGGCGATGGGTATCGCTTTGGCAAGCACGACATCTTTCACGCAGGCTGCCGGTTATGGGGTGATTGATTTAGAGCGTCTTGTGGAAAATAGTAATTATTTAAAACAGCAAAACACAGCTGTACAGCAAAAAATTCAGCCACAAACCACGAAAATTGAGCAGCTGTCTAAAGAGCTTGAAGCATTACAGCAACGAGCACAATCAAACACTAAATTTACGGATGCAGAAAAGCAAAAGCTTTCTGCACAGTATCAAGCCAAGTTTCAAGAGTTGAATCAATTACAACAATCCGTTCAAGGGAGTGTGCAAAGTTCGATTCAGCAAATTCGCAGCGTTTTTGATGCGCGTGTGAAGCAAGCTGCTGAACAATTGCGTAAAGAAAATAACTTGGATGTTGTTTTAAATAAAAATTCAGCGCTTGCCTATGACCCTAAATATGATTTAACTGATAAAATGATTCAAAAGGTTAACGTTATTAAGTAATCAATGAATCATAGACAATTTCGCTTAGAAGATCTTGCTCGCCTTGTTCAGGGTGAGTATGTCGGTCAATCTGATTTAATGTTAGAAGGGTTGGCAAGCTTAGATGTCGCTCAAGCCAAACATATTGCATTTGTAAATGCTGATAAATATCTAGATCATGCACGTGCTTCAGAAGCAGGTGCACTCATTGTTACCGCAGCTTTAAAATCACAATTAGATACGCATAATAATTTTATTGTGGTCGATAATCCTTATCTGGCTTTTGCCATCCTGACCCACGTTTTTGAGAAAAAATATACTCAACAAGGGATAGAAAGCACAGCTCAAATCCATCCTTCTGCCATCGTAGCTGATAGTGCCTATATTGGGCATTATGTGGTGATTGGTGAACACTGTGTGGTAGGTGATGAAACTATCATTCAATCGCATGTTAAAATAGATGATGATGTGGAAATTGGCAACCAATGTTTTATTGATTCACACGTCACTTTAACCGGTGAAACCAAAGTAGGTAATCGAGTACGTATTCATGCCAACAGTGTGATTGGTGGAGAAGGTTTTGGCTTTGCACCTTATCAAGGTAAATGGCATCGTATTGCACAATTAGGCTCAGTTAAAATTGGGAATGATGTCCGGATTGGATCAAATTGCAGTATTGACCGTGGTGCATTGGATGACACTATTTTAGAAGATGGTGTGATTATTGATAACCTTGTGCAAATTGCACATAACGTCAAGATTGGTGCCAATACAGCGCTTGCAGCAAAATGTGGTATTGCAGGCAGTACCACAATTGGCAAAAACTGTGTATTTGCGGGTGGAGTAGGGGTAGTTGGTCACATTAATATTGCAGATAATGTGACAATTACTGGCATGTCAATGGTCACAAAAAGTATTTCTGAGCCAGGAAGCTATTCTTCAGGGACACCCATGCTAGAAAGTTTGCACTGGAAACGCGCTGCTGTACGCTTTAAACAATTAGCAGATGTGCCATTGACCCAATTAGTGAAACGGCTTGATCATATACAGGCTCAAATCGAGTCCCTTGAATCAACTTTTAAGCGTGAATAGAATATGATGACTGAGTCGAATACTGCTGCATTTACGAAACCTGAATTGCCAATGCACATTCAACAAATTCGTGAATATTTACCTCACCGCTATCCATTTTTATTGGTCGATCGAATTGTAGATGTGACTGACAATGGTATCGTTGGTTATAAAAATGTTTCAATCAACGAAGAGTTTTTGCAGGGACATTTCCCTGGTTATCCAATTATGCCGGGAGTGCTGATTGTTGAAGCATTAGCTCAAGTCTCTGGTATACTTGGTTTTATCATGAATAATGAAAAACCTAGCGAGGGTTCTTTGTTTCTTTTTGCGGGCGCAGAAAAAGTCCGTTTTAAAAAGCAAGTCGTTGCGGGTGATCAACTGGTTTTAAAATCAGAGTTGGTTATGCACAAACGTGGCATTTACAAATATAATTGTATAGCCACAGTCGATGGCGTTGTAGCAACTACCGCGGAAATTATGGTTTCGCATCAGAAAATAGAGCAGGCATGAGTAATAACGATTTAATTCACCCAACCGCCATTATTGACTCATCTGCAGTTATCGCTTCAGATGTACAAATTGGTCCTTATTGTATTATTGGGCCACAGGTCAGCATTGGTGAAGGTACCAAGCTACATTCACATGTAGTGGTTGGTGGCTATACTCGCATTGGGAAAAACAACGAAATATTCCAGTTTGCGAGTGTGGGTGAAGTATGTCAGGATTTAAAATATGCTGGCGAAGAAACCTGGCTTGAGATTGGCGATCACAATTCCATTCGTGAACATTGCAGTTTACACCGTGGTACTACTCAAGATCAGGGTTTGACTAAAATTGGTAGTCATAATTTATTGATGGTAAATACCCATATTGCACATGACTGTGTGGTGGGTGATCATAATATTTTTGCCAATAATGTAGGTGTCGCTGGTCATGTCCATGTCGGTGATTATGTAGTGGTTGGTGGAAACTCAGGGATCCATCAATTCTGCAAAATCGATTCTTTTAGTATGATTGGCGGTGCTTCGTTAATTTTGAAAGATGTACCCGCTTATGTGATGGTTTCAGGTAATCCGGCGCATGCCTTTGCAATGAATGTAGAAGGAATGCGTCGTAAAGGCTGGTCTAAGAATGTGATCCAAGGGTTGCGCCAAGGATTTAAATTGATCTATAAGGAAGGTTTAACCACCGAACAGGCGATTCAACAGATTCGTACGGAAATCCTGCCTGAAGTTCCTGAAGTCCAGTTGCTGATTGATTCTTTGGAACAGTCGAAGCGTGGTATTGTTCGTTAATCGAATATGCTGCTCAATAAAAAAGACACCTTCTATGGTGTCTTTTTTATTGTTTTATTTCTTTAAATAACCTGCTTCTTCTGACTTCGGATAATCTTTAAGTAGCTTGGTCTTAAGTTGATTGGCCAATATTGTATTACGGTCTACATCTTTAGCAATATTATGCAATTGATACAGGGCAAGTGAAGCCTTGGCCGAATTTGGATATTGATTGATCACAATGTTGTAATTCTTTTTTGCTTCAGTGTAATTGGTCGGTTCAACGGCTAAATTGAATTCTGCTAACCAGAAATAAGCATTACTAATATAAACACTGTTGGGATTATTTTTAATGAAGTTTTTCATTGGTGCAATCGCTTTCTTTGCACCACCTTGTTTGTAGGCATCTAAAGCCACAGTATAAGCTGCTTTATCTAGCTCAGCTGCGGATGCTTGAGTGCTGATCGCAGGAGCCTGAGTTTTTGTGGTATTGGCGGTTACTGGGGCTGGGCTGTTTGCGGTGCTGGGAGAAGTATCCTGTTGGTTATCCTCCTCTGGAGCTGTACTCTCAGGATCTACTTTTTGCTGTAATAGTTCCAGTCGTTGATCCAGATCCGTATAGCGATTGGTGAGTTCATGTTTCAGTTTTTCTATTTCATTGTCCTGTTCTTCAATTTTGCCGCGTAAGGCGCGAATATCATTTTCTAATTGTTGATTTTTCTGCATGATTTGCCAGTTCAGATTGGTTGGCACATTGGCAGTCGTAGCACCAGAATTAATTGCGACACTATTCGCGCTCGGTTCGATGCTGTTTTGACTTAAACCACGAGACTCAATCGGAACGTTTGCATAAACTGAAGCTGAACCAAATACGGCGAGGGTACATAAAATATGCTGTTTGAGCATCATAAAAATATCCATTTCATATTCTTCGGTAGATTCAAAATTTGCGACATTGAGAATGTACCTATTTAAAAGATCTGACGACATTAAAAACGCCCATGCAATGAAATGCAATATGCATTTACAAACTTGTCGTAGCTTTAAAGTAATTGATCAGCCTGATAAAAAACATAAAAATGCTGCTTTTAATCAAGATTGTTTTTTTAATAATCAAATAAATGGGATGTGGCTGTAAAAGTGCGTTGAAGGCTTGCAAGTTAAATAAAAATCTCTATACTCTGATCTTGCAATGGTAGCCCCGCTGGTGGCTTCGCAATTGTACTCTGTGAACCCCGCCAGGACCGGAAGGTAGCAACGGTAGCAGATCTATGATGTGCCGAAGTTTTGCTAGTGGGGTTGCCACCAGTTTCTAAAATAATAATCCTTATTCTCTATTTTTTTAAATATCATCTTCTTTTCTCGTAATTGCTTTTATAATCGCATCCATTTCAAAACCTCGATACATTAAAAAGCGTATTTGTTTTGCTTTAATTTTTGGCTCTTTTTCTACTTTTGCACCATATTTTTTAACTTTCAGTTGATAAGCCTGTTCATTCCAATCGGTTTCCTTTAATTCTTCCTGAATTAAGCTGCTATCAATTTTTTTTGATTTTAAAGCCAGCTTAATTCGGTTTGGGCCTTTTCCTTTCCGTTTTTGACTCGATAGCATTATTTCTGCCACACGTTGGTCACTTTGGTAGTTTTCTTTGGCTAACTCATCTACCAGTTTCAGCACCTCGTCACGATCCATTGCATAGAGCGCCAATTTTTCGATCAGGTCGGCTTTTGAGTATTCTTTACGTGTCAGTACGGCAAAAGCATACGAGCGCAAACGTGAACCTGTGAGGCCTTTAGGCTTGGGCTGTGTCTCATCTTCAAAGTGTAATGCTTCGGACTCTATGATGGGGGATTGTGGGGTAGGTGTCGCTTCTGTCGATGAATCATCAAATTGTTGTTTAATGCTTTCATAGTCAAGCAGTTTGGGAAATTTTGGATTACTCATAGTGTGTATCTATCACATCAAATAAAAAACGCCCCGTAGGGCGTTTTACAGTTTAACTCGAAAAATTCGACTTTAACATCATGCTGATTAAGCATCTAGAAAGTCTGGTTCTTCTTCATCTTTTTCTTCAATTGGCTTGGTCACAGGGGTTAACAGCTTTTCGCGAATCAGACGATCCAGTTCGTGTGCAATTTGAGGATTTTCCTCTAAATGGCGGATAACATTGTTTTTACCCTGACCAATTTTATTGCCTTGATATGAATACCAGGCACCCGCTTTTTGTACCAGTTCTTGAGCTACTGCAAGATCAACCAGTTCGCCCAGTTGATTCACACCTTTACCATACAGAATCTGGAATAAAGCTTCTTTGAACGGAGGTGCCATTTTGTTCTTCACGACTTTAACCCGTGTTTCAGAACCGACAATCTCGTCACCTTCTTTCACTTGACCAATACGGCGGATATCCAGACGTACAGAAGCGTAGAATTTAAGTGCGTTACCACCCGTTGTGGTCTCAGGGCTACCGAACATTACACCAATCTTCATACGGATCTGGTTAATGAAGATCACCATACAGTTAGAACGTTTTGCATTACCGGTAATTTTACGTAATGCCTGACTCATCAAACGTGCCTGTAAGCCCATGTGCGAGTCACCCATTTCGCCTTCAATTTCTGCGCGAGGCGTAAGAGCAGCCACGGAGTCGACAACGATCATGTCAATTGCACCAGAGCGAACCAGCATGTCTGCAATTTCAAGTGCCTGTTCACCATTGTCCGGCTGAGAAACCAACAGGTTGTCCAGGTCTACACCCAGCTTGCGTGCATACTGAGGATCAAGTGCGTGTTCCGCATCGATGAAGGCACATGTACCACCCGCTTTTTGACATTGTGCAATGGCTTGCAAAGTCATGGTAGTTTTACCTGAAGATTCAGGACCATAGATTTCAACAATACGACCTTTCGGTAAGCCACCAATACCGAGCGCGATGTCCAGGGTTAAAGAACCTGTAGATACCGCTTCAACTGCCAGTACAGTGTTATCGCCAAGACGCATCACTGTGTTTTTACCAAATTGTTTTTCAATTTGGCTTAGGGCAGCATTCAGCGCCTTACTTTTATTATCATCCATCTCACAACCTCAAAACGATGTCACAAAAATATTAACTTAAGTGGATGAGTTACTTTAAAACGTGTTCCACCCAAGTATAGTGACAGATTCATTCTTTATGTTCTATATCAATTCGGTCGAGTACGACAGAATATGACGCTTAAATTAATCATGACTATAAGACCAGTCTTGGTCAAATTGCTGATCATTATCTTGTTTAAATTTACTGATTTGCCGTCGATCTTTTTTACTCGGTCGATGTTCGGGTCGGGCTAGATTATGCAACTTTCTTTGGGTTGCAAGCAACTCTCGTTTTGCAATACTGACTTCTGTTTCTTCATACAGGAGTTGGGCTATCGGGGCAGCTCCGCGATTTCCTGACAAGGCCTTTATCACAATGGTTTTCCGCTCAAAACCTTGTTGAATGGTCAGTTCCATTCCGATACGTACTTCTTTGGAAACCTTGACCCGTTCTCCCTTATGATGAACTTTACCACCCTCAATAGCAGCTTTTGAGATCGAACGGGTTTTAAAAAAACGTGCCGCCCACAGCCATTTATCAATACGCATACTTTCAACAGTGTTTTGTTGAGAAGGATTAGGCATATATTTTCAAATCCTCAGCTTGTTTTAACATGACAATCAAGTCGGTTAAATGATTTAAAATAGGATAAGCACTTTCCTCTCTTATCTTTCCTTTAGATGAGGGCTGTGCAATGCTAATTAAATTGCCAATACCAAATTTTTTTGCACTATTGAGTACTTTTTCTGTGTCATCAATAAAATAGGCTTTATCGATTTGGAATGGGTGGAGTGATTTTAGTTTTTGCCAGAACTCGATTGATTCTTTGGCATAACCGATGCTTTCACTGCTGATAATCACATCAAAATAATCAGCCAGCTGAGTTTGTGCCAATTTAAACTTTAAGCCTTCGCAATCTGCGTTGGTAGCAATCCAGCAAGGATAACCGTTGGTTTTTAGATAATCGAGTAATTCTAGACAGCCTGCACGCAGTGCAACTTTATGTTTAAATTCATGTTGTAGTGCCAAAGTATCGACACCCACTTTTGCGCTCCAAAACCGGGTTGAATACCAATTTAGAGTATGATTATGTTGTTGATAAAACTGAAATAGAGATTCAGTGCTTTGTTCGAGCGTGCAGCCGTGCGTGGCAGCATGGCGAATGGGAAGTTGATGATTCCAGATGAAATCATCATAGGCAAGGTCGAGAAGTGTGCCATCCATATCAAAGATGATGGTCGGTTTTTCTGAGTAATTCGGCATATACAGGTAATCTATGTTCAAAATAACAGCAGCACCACAAGATGCATTAATTTTACAGCTTGTACCTATTGTGACACAGGCATGTGAAATTTTGCGAGTGGAATATCAGGCATATTGTGCAGGTGGAGACTTTGATGTCGAGAAAAAAAGTGACAATTCACCTGTAACCCAAGCAGATTACCGAGTCAATGAATTTATCACGACATCATTACAGGAAAATTTTCCTGAGATACCGTTGTTGTCAGAAGAAGGTGACAATACCGAGCGCAAGCAATGGCAAAACTTCTGGTTGCTGGATCCTCTAGATGGCACCAAGGAATTCCTGCATAAACGACCTGAATTTACCATTAACTTAAGTCTGGTCGAAGGCGCACATACCGTCTTTGCAATATTGGCCATTCCGGCTGAGCAGACGCTCTATATCTGTCCGAAGCAGGGTTTACCGTTGAAATTTGAGCTTCATTCTGCTCAATGGTGGGAGTATGCGGAGGATCAACCTTCAACTGCAATTCAAATTGGCTTAAGTCAAAGTAGTCAAGGCAGATCTAAATACGGTGAATACCTTGATATCTTAAAACAGCAGGTTGAAGTTATAGAGTTTAAAGCGGGCAGTGCCTATAAATTTTGCATGATGCTTGAGGGGAAAGTCGATATTTACCCAAGATTTCACCCGACCAGTGAATGGGATACCAGCGCAGGTCAATGTTTGATCGAACGTATTGGCGGGGGCTTGGTTGATTTAAAAGGCAGAGCTTTTCTATACAATCAGCGACGAAGTTTATTAAATGATGGTTTTATCGCCTTTAAAAATATTGAAATGAAAAAATTAGCATTCCAAGCTCTAGGACTTATGGCGAACATCCCTTGAGCAGATGTTTTAACATGCTATAGTGTGCCGAACCATGTTTAATTTTTGGCTGCCATCATGGCGTTAGAACTACTTCCGACCAGTATGCTTAAGGCAATCGATTTATTGCCGGATGCAAAGACTCCTGTGACTTTATTTACCCGGCATTCTCTTCGTGAAGTAGTGGCTGGGCAGGGTTTGGCTGGCTATGATTTGCAGTTAACCTCTCAAGGTCGGGACTTGGCACAAGCGTGGGGCAACTATTTAATCAATAATACAGACCGGAGTATCCAGCACTGTATTTCAAGTCCGATTCAACGCTGTGTCGACACAGCTGCATTAATGATTCGGGGTGCAGATTCCAGTACACTGGCACAAAACACCCATTATATTGAAATTGTCGAGCAAGGCTTGCTGGTTGAACCCGGAAGTTTTGTGCTGGATATTAAACAGGCAGGTCCATATTTTAGAAAACAGGGTGCTTTAGGCTTTATCAACAGCTTTGTGAATAATGCCTTACCCGGGATGAAACATCCGATTACCGGTGTGGTAGACGTACTGGAACTGATTTATAACACTCATCCTCAAGATCATTTCGGCCTAAGTTTGGCTGTCAGCCATGATACTATTTTGGCTGCCATTATTGCGGTCATTTCTGGGCGTAACACCATTAGTCAGGAAGACTGGCCTCAAATGATGGAAGGGGTGTTTGTCTGGTTTGAAGGGGATGAGTTTTTAGAATCAAAACTCAAATGGATTTGGCGAGGTAAAGTTAGTGAACTTTCAATTCGAGATTTTCAAAAATTAGAAAGATAGAAGAGATATTAATAAAAGAAAAAATGAATGGACCTAAAAATTACAAAGTAGGTTTTTAATAAATTAAAAATATTTTTTATCTGCCCCACTTTTAACAATTTGATCTGTACCAATAATAATTAAGTTGAAGTTGACGGTATGCACACTGATTTTTTAAAAAGAATTATTTATAAATTCAAATATCTCATAGAAATAAATATTCTAACGTACTCTCATTTTGATGAAAAAACTAAACATAAACCATGAATATACAAGTATTTAGTGTAGTCCTTTACATATTTTTTTATAGTGACCTTAATTATTTTAATATATTATAAATTTATTTAAGTTATTGATTTAAATAATTTTAATATGGTCACATAGTTTTTCTTTTTGGAGGAATTATTGTGCGATTGGGGTGAAAATGTGATGCAACTACGATTTAAATATTTAACTGTATGTACCTTATCGATAATGCTTATGGCATGTGGTGGTTCTGAAGGAGAGGAATCAAATAAAGTTCCAAGCGATGGAACAAGTGAACTTCCAGGCGGTGGGGGAAATGAACTTCCAGGAGATGGAACAAATGAACTTCCGGGAGATGGAACACCGGAAACTCCAGACACAAGTATACCCGTCACCCCAATAGAACCAAGTACGCCGATAAAGCCTGATACAAGTCTACCTTTAACTCCAATAGAGCCGAGTACACCAGTAAAGTATCCTGAACCAAAGAAAGATGTTATTGATAATTCAATTTTAGGTTTTTTTGATTTTAATAAATTTGGAGATACTCGCGAAATCAGAAATGACTTAATTGGTGGTTTTTCAGCTATGGTGCAATTTGCACAAAGCCATGTCGTTAATCCTAAAAATAATGAATCACAATTTTTACCGCGATTAACCACCGAAAAAGATGCCTTACTTCTAGTGACTCCAACTGCTGAAATGGGTGATCCTGAAAAGCTAAATGCTGAAATCTATTTTAATAACCAGTTGATTAAAACACTTAGACTAAAAGAGCCCTCTCGTATGGCTTTATCTGATCAGGCTAATGCAGATGATCGACCACGAGTACAATTTTCAAAACGTGCATGGTCTGCGGCATTAAAATGGAATGAGATACGTCCAGGTTTATCTATCCGAATCGTTGATCCGGTAAGCGGAAAAAATGGTGATTTGCGCTCAGAGGATATTGATTTCGCAGTACCTGGCGAATTGGTGGTGCAAAGTATCCGATTAGGTTTATTAACGGATCAACCTAAGTCAACCGGCCATTATATGTTGCTTGAGCCTGAAAAAGCGGGTACGGATTATTTTCAGACTATTCCAGCAGCACGCATGATTGTCAGTAAATATGAAGATATGAAACTTGACAAGGTGATGGTTGCCAGTGGTGTTATTTATGACTCGGTGAGTGCAACCAAAGGGGATGTATATAGTGGTGATATGCGTGAGAATACGGCGAAATCGACCTTTAGCGTAGGGATTAACCTCGCCAACTGGGGTATAACCAGTTCCTCTATGATGAGTCAGGAACAGCCACAATTAACCCAAAGCGTTGTCATTCATCATGCTCGTGGTAAATATACGAACGGCGATGTCAATCATGGGTTGAGTGGGGGGAATAGTATTCTGACTTTAATTGATTCGGTTGGAAATGAGTTTAGCCATGAAATTGGACATCATTATGGTTTAGGACATTATCCGGGTGCGGTCGGTGAAAATTTATTCTGGGCAGCTCATCATGCAGATAGTGGGTGGGGATATATTGCATTTAGAAATAAAATGCGCGGAAATTTGAATTGGAGCACGACCGCTTTATGGGACGGTACAAATGGTATACCAAACTTCCAAGATAAATATGCATATGGTCGAGATGCAATGGCAGGAGGCTCATCAGCTAGTTCTATTTCACGCTATACGCATTACACTGGCTATAGTACGCAACAAAAAATTCAACCTGCTTTTGATCGCCATATTTGGGCTGAAGACTCTGTTACAGGCTATAAAAAGTGGAATCCAACAACTCGAATAATGGAAGTGTCGCAGCCTAAAGTACCTTTGAAATCAAGCAATGTTTGGTATAACAGTGCAGATGGAAATTATCTAAAGCCTCATTTATTTAATGTACCTGTTTATACGATTTTGGGGGGATATGATCCAGTTAATCAGACGGGTTTAATCTATCCAGCTGCACGTGGTAACTGGGGAAATGTATTTAATTTGCCACAAGCCAATACTGGTAGCAGTACTGCAAATTGCTGGTTAAATGTACAGTATTTGAATCGTATGCAAAATATTGCTTTGGCACCGCAGCGTATGAATGGGAATGCTAATAAGTTTCATATTAATTTAGCACAAAGTGATCAACCACTAGCTGTTGACTTATATTGTAAAAAAGAGAATGAACAAGCAATTAAACTTTCCAGTATCAATATTCCTGTGGCTACTGACATTATGTCACCTTATGTGAGTATTGGTAAGGAAGCGGGATATTCAGCTTTGAAACGGGTTGAACTGCCAGAACTGGAACAGGCATTTTTGCAAAATCAGGATAAAGAAATTGTCAGTTTGTCGCCTAAATTTAGACTGTTTTATGATTCTTATCGTCGCTTTAAAGAGGAATTTTCTCCCAATGCTCAAACCGAAATGGTGCGTTATACGCAGCAACAAATTAAAATTTATCGTCTGAATCGTTGGGTAAATGTTTATTATAATGACCTAAGTAATGGTAATACTCAAGCATTAGAAGGCTTTTATAAATTTATTGATAGTCTAGGCTTGAGCAATGATATTCCAGTTGCTAATGCGAGCATGTTGGTCATGCCAAAAATGGGCAATAGCTGTCTTAAAGTAGAAAAGCTTGATACTGGAATATTGAATGTTTATATGAGTGGGAAAAATGGTTGTACAGGTGAAGCTTCGACTGTGTGGATTCATGATGCAATTGGTAAAATTCACAGTCAACAATATCCAAATTTATGTTTAACTAACTCTCGAACACTTTCCTCATGTAGTAATGAGATGCAGGGGCAAGTGTGGGAAGTGACTGTAAATGGTGATGCACAACAACTGCGCCAAGGCAATAGCTGTTTAGACTTAAAAGGTGGTTATACACCAAATGCTGATGGACGTGGTGAAATCACTATGTATGGTTGTGGAAGTGGTAATAACCAGAAATGGAGTATAGTTCCGCAAAATCACAGTCTGATTCTGGCGATGTCACAGGGTAAAAATTTATTGTTGATATCTAAAATTTTAACAAAATAGTAATATTGTGAGTTGTTGACTGAGTAAAGCAGGCTCTATAAAGGGCTTGTTTT
>JBLZXS010000320.1:0-3518 GCA_050285325.1 Acinetobacter sp. | reverse complement strand
TAGATCACCATATTCAGCTGATTGTCATGGATTTATCTGAAAATAAAGATCAACCCATGGTATTTATTAACCCCAAAGTTACCCCATTAACTGAAGAAACTCAGCCCTATGAAGAAGGCTGTCTATCAGTGCCTCAAATATACGATAAAGTTGAGCGTCCGTCACGTGTAAAAATCGAGGCAATTAACCTTGAAGGTCAATCATTTGAGTTGGAAGCAGACGAACTTCTCGCTGTTTGTATTCAACATGAAATGGATCACTTAAATGGCAAGTTATTTGTCGATTATTTATCGCCCTTAAAACGTCAACGTGCACGTGAAAAAGTCGAAAAAGCAGTCCGTCAACGCCAAAAAGAGAAGGTCGCCGTTAAACGATAAGGCATAACATTTCTTTATAAAATATTTTAGACCTAGCCCAATTTCAATTGGGCTTTGTTATACTTGCATCCGACAAATTTCAGGATTTGCCTGTGTTATTCCGTAGTGGGTTACTGCTGTCAATTACAGCAGTGTTTTTACAGATTGCTGTATTTTTACAGCCCTTGTTGCCGAAGCAATATCAGGTTGCTCCGGTCTGTGAAACCATTACGCGTGCATTATTACAACAACCAGCCTTACAGCAATTTTCTGCTTCTGAACACGCTCATCATTCCCAGCATCAAGCTACCCAGCAGCATGCAGAACATGATCATCATGATGCCAATCATCAATGTCAGTACTGTAAGGTGTATGGCAATCTGGTCTTACCTCCTACGCTTGAAATCAAAGAAGTTCTAGATCGTATACAAGTTCGTTTACTGGCATTTCAAAACAGCTTTGGTCATGTCTGGTTCGCTTTACAACGACTCTTTTTACTTCCCCAAGGGCGAGCCCCGCCACTGTTTGCATAAATCAACCATTTGAAATGTCTGGGTCTTGGATGACTCCAGCCCAGTTGTATTTATGTATTCAGTGAGATTTAAAAATGGCTCAGCCTAAATTTTATTTACAGTCTCTTGCGGCTGCAATTTGTGTTGCTTGTTATTCGGGTACGGTCATTGCTCAAGAGCCAATGACAACAGTGCAAACTTTAGCACCGATTGTGGCAACGGCTCATTCAGGCAATGATGCCAATGGGCTCATTGTCCGTACAGACCCCAAACAGCCGATTCAACCGATTCCAGCCAGTGATGGTGCAGACTATCTGCAAAGTATTATGGGGTTCAGTGCCATTAAAAATGGCGGCACCAATGGCGATGTGACTTTCCGTGGCATGTTCGGTTCACGGATTAAAATTTTAGCAGATGGCACGGAAAATCTGGGTGCCTGCCCCAACCGTATGGATGCGCCGACCTCTTATATTTCACCAGAAAGTTATGACCGTATTTCAGTCATTAAAGGGCCGCAAACTGTTCAATATGCCAATACCGGTTCGGCTGCAACAGTGATCTTTGAGCGTGAGCCTGAAAAACTATCTGACGATAAAAATTATCGAGGACAAGCCAGTGTCTTGATGGGTTCATATGGTCGCCTTGATCATAATATTGAAACCGCAGTCGGGGATGAGAAAAAATATATTCGTTTAAATGCCAATCGTTCTGTTTCTGATAGTTATAAAGATGGCGAGGGAAATACCGTTCCTTCAGACTGGGAACGCTGGAATGCGGATGTGGCATTGGGCTGGACACCGGATGAAAACACTTGGGTCGAGCTGACTGGAGGTAAGGCTGATGGTGAAGCAGTGTATGCAGGCCGTTCGATGGATGGCTCGCAATTTGCCCGTGAAAGTTTGGGACTTCGTGTAGAAAAGAAAAATGTCACCGATGTGATCAAGAAAATCGAAGCGCAGGTGAACTATAGTTTTAACGATCATGTCATGGATAACTTTAGCTTACGTGAATTTAAACCGGACGGCATGATGAACATGCCTATGGCATCAAACGTCGCACGAGAAACCTTGAATGCCCGTCTGGCTGTAACTCAGCAATGGAATAAATTGCAGTTGATTAGCGGTATTGATAGTCAAAATAACCAACACTCCAAGCGCAGTGGCAGTTTAATGGCGCCATATCAAGATCAAGCACGTACAAAGGATATGAAGTTTCGCTCTTATGGTGCTTTTGGTGAACTTAGTTATCAGTTGAGTGAGCAAAATAAATGGGTGGGTGGTGCCCGTTTAGATCAAGTCAATGTAAAGGATCTGCGGGCGGAATCTCTCACCAGTGGCTATAACCGCGAATTGGATAACACACTACCCAGTGCATTTATACGTTTTGAAAACCAACATCCCGAACATGATGCCAAAACCTATATTGGTTTAGGTTATGTCGAGCGTATGCCGGATTATTGGGAGTTATTTAGTACAGCTCATGGAAATGCCGGTACAGTGAATGCCTTTAATGGAATCGATACCGAAAAAACCTTACAGCTGGATTTGGGCTATCAACATGAGCATGGCGCCCTGAATTCTTGGGTTTCTGCTTATGCAGGTTTAATCAATGATTATGTGTTGATGAGTTATCACGTGCATAGCATGCCTGGAATGATGAACCATGGTAAAACAGCGGGTGCTAAAAATGTCGATGCCACGATTGCCGGAGCTGAAGCAGGGATTGGTTACCAATTTACCGATCATCTACAGGCCGATGTCAGTGCTATGTATGCATGGGGTGAAAATACCAGCGACAATACGCCGTTGCCACAAATTTCACCTTTAGAAGGGCGTTTCAACCTGCGCTATACACAAGAAAAGTATACTTTAGGTGCTTTATGGCGCATGGTTGCTGCTCAAAATCGTATTAGCAAAGATCAAGGTAATATTGTTGGCTATGACTTGGGTGAAAGCAGTGGTTTTGGCACATTAGCCTTGAATGGCACCTATCATGTTCGTGAGGGACTAGATTTATCTGTAGGCATAGATAATGTTCTCGATAAAACCTATAACGAACATTTGAATAAAGCAGGTAGTGCCGGTTTTGGTTTTGCAGCTGATGAACAATTTAATAATATTGGTCGTAATTACTGGGCACGTGTGAGCATGAAGTTCTAATCATTTCGCATTTATAAGCGTAAATGAAGTCAAGAAAGCCATTGTTGCAAAACAATGGCTTTTTACTATTTAGGGATAAGAAAAGCTATTTTAGGAAAGGTAGTTGTAGTATTTGAATAGTAACAAATTGAGCTTTACAGCGTGTTTTGTATGTTTGAACAGCACCTTGGCGAATAAGAAGACAGAAATAGAATTAATATTGAACGATAAGCTTGATATTGAAAGTAATTTTTTAAATAAAATACATATAAAACAATATTTTAATATTAATTGGGTTGGATTTTAAATAGGGGTCTAAATAAAATAGAAAAATAATTAAAATAAATTATTATTAAATAACAATAACTTATTTTTTTATTGGTTTGAAAAATAAACACACGATAAAAAATGTTTTTTAGAAGTGTTGCAACGATACTGAAATGCTGTAGAATGCACATCCATCGGCGGTGATGTTGATTAAAACTTGTTGAGAAACAAGGATTTAGCCTAAA
>JBLZXS010000319.1:2440-10158 GCA_050285325.1 Acinetobacter sp. | reverse complement strand
ATGCGCAATGCGCAAAATAATATTGATTCACAGAATTTAACCAGCTTGTCTGAATTATTACTTTTAGGCGGAGGTGTACCCGTCGTTTATAAAAGTCAGTTATTAGGTGCGGTTGGTGTAGCAGGTGCAGGTGGGTCAATTCAAGATGATCAATGTGCACAACAGGGTATACAAGTCACACTCAAACAAATTTAAATCAATTTAATTCAGGATAAATTCATATGAACAAATTATTTTTACTCGCTGGCAGCTTATTTATTTCAAGTTGGGTAATGGCACAAAATCCTTTAAGTGTACATGTACTTAACTTGGAAAGTGGACTGCCTTCACCGGATGTCAATGTGACTCTGGAGGAGCAAAAAAATGGAAAATGGGTACAAATTTCGCAAGGCAAAACCAATGAGCAAGGACGTATTACAGCATTATTTCCCGAAAATAAAACTTTCGACAATGCTGTCTATAAAGTTACCTTCAAAACGGGTGAATGGTTTAAGAAAAATAAGCAAAATTCTTTCTTTCCAGAAGTTCCTGTGATTTTCCAAACCGATGGCTCGGTAAAACATTATCACATTCCCTTACTCCTTAGCCCTTATGGATATTCAACTTATCGGGGTAATTAGGCTGAGAAAAATAGAAGCTCTAACTTTAATAAGAGTAGAGCTTTATAATTTCAATATCACTTAAGATAATGGAAGTTATACGAAACAAGGATGTTAGAACCCATTTAAAGTGTTTATGGTCTCAGCAATAAAAAATGTCCTCTTTTAGAATATGCACTTTTGTGATTTTCTTAGCGGACAGTTTGATAGGTGGGTGTCTATGTCGGATAAAGAACCTAAATGATTGTCAATCTTGCAGCAGATCTGCGATCAACGCATAACTCAATCTCGGGCTGCTCAGCTACTTCATATTTCAGAACGTCTGATTAGACGCTTAATGGAAGTGAGGCCAAGATATCTGTATTTCCATTCAGGGACATTAAAAAGCTAGCTATTTGAGATTAATGGGCTAAGTTTCTAAAAAGAATTTTGAGGCTTTTTAACGTTTTTTCAATTTGTAGGGGTGTTAAACCTTCAAGAGATTGACCTAAAATGATCTGGATGAGATCGTTAATTTTTTGTGCCATTTGTTGGCCTTTTTCGGTTAATACAACCCGTGTAATTCGACCGTCATGTTCACAACAATAAGTATCTACTAATCCTTCGTCTTTTAGACGGTGAACAATTTTTGTGGTGGTCGACATTTTGCAAATTACCATCTCGGATAGCTCCGATATACTTGCTTGGGGCTTGACTTTTAAAGCCAGTAAAAGACGACGACGAGAATGATCTAATCCATATTTTTTCAAGGCATAATCAACTTTTTGTACATATTGATTATGCACTTGAGTGATCCAATAATATGGAGAGTTTTCTAAGTCAAAATCTGCTGATGCAGATAAAAACTTATCATACTTTTTTGTCATGTGTCGCACTCTATAATCAACTACTTTAAATAGTAGTAGTTATTTGAAAATTAAAACTATTTAAAACTCATTTCCTTTAATACCTCAGTAAATTTTCTTTGAAAATTTACTGAGGTATTAAACTTTACAAAAATATAGCTCTCTAACTCTTCACGTGCTTCTTTGAACGTGTTTTCTAATGAAAAATTAGAAAGCTAAATTCGCGCTGTAGTCATTTTTTTGTATTTATTTATTGTTTTTCTGTAAATGAATTAAATCACTTTATTGATGAAATGACCTATTATCAAAAGTACCAATTTTTTTGCTAATTTTTGAATAAAATAGAATCCGTTTCAGACTTTTTAATTATTGGAGAATTTTATAAAAGTTATTTTTTCTTAATTAAATCGATTTAAAGTTGAAAAATAATTTTATTTATAAATTTATATTCTAAATAAGCTTATGATTATACGTCAAATTTTAATTAATGGTTAAAATTAAAGATTAATTAAATAAGAAAAACTGATTAAAAAATAGATGAAAAATCATGTATTTTTAACTAAAAAGAATAGGCATTTTATATGTATAGGTGAATAATAAACCATTTTTTAGATTTTCTAATCAAAGGATTCTAAATAAAAAAATCCTTACTATACCAGCTCGGAAATAATCTCTGCCAACACTGCATCTGCTTGCGAAGTACTTTTAATAGTAAAGATTTCTTGTTTAATTTTAGTTATAGATTTTCCAGTTTCTTTAAATGAAAAAACTGATTTACTCCCTGTAAGTACAAAAGGCGTAAAATCAGATACTTGACCTATTTTTAAAAATAATTCAGCAACTCTGACTTGATGACCGTAAATAGAGCGTAATTTTTTAGTAATTTCTATAGCGAGTGGATTAATCATAAATATACCTATTAATTATTGAAGTTTATAAATATTTTACTTCTTATAAATCCAATCTTAGCAGAACGAACATCAATGAGTAAATGACTAAAATTTACACATTAACATCCTTATAAACTGCTTATTCTCGATAAGAAAAGACTTTTAACTTTTAAAAAATTATAAAGATTAAGTTCAGAATTTTGATAAAAAATATCATTTATTCTTAAGCTTAAGTTAATTAAATCAATTTAAAATATCAAAAAAGATCACCAAAGAGTCCAGCTGATGAATCAACAAGAATTAAGTATCGCTACTCACCTTTCTAAAGTTCCTCAAATAACTGCACTTTTCTGGATCACTAAAATTTTTGCCACAACTTTTGGTGAAACTGGCGGTGATGCAGTATCGATGTCTCTAAATTTAGGCTATTTGATCAGTACCTTTATTTTCGCAGCCGTATTTATAGCTTTGCTATTCTTTCAAATCAGCTCTAAATCTTACCGTCCTTATTTGTATTGGTTTACCATCATCGCCAGTACGACCGTAGGTACGACACTGGCTGATTTTGTCGATCGGTCTTTGGGGATTGGATATGTCGGCGGAAGTAACCTGTTGCTCGGTTTGGTCTGCTTGTCTTTATTCAGCTGGTATAAAGTTGAAGGCAGTATTTCACCGCATACGGTGAATTATCCACGGGCAGAAATTTTCTATTGGTTAACCATTACCTTTTCCCAAACCTTAGGGACGGCTTTAGGAGACTGGTCTGCAGACACCATGGGGCTGGGTTATAGCGGTGGAATTATCCTTTTCGTCGGTCTTATTCTCATGATTTTGGCCCTGTACAAATTCACTCATGTTTCAAGAACCTTACTGTTTTGGAGTGCATTTGTTTTAACCCGCCCTTTGGGGGCTGTGGTGGGGGATTTCCTGGATAAACCGATCGCTTCGGGTGGTTTGGATTTAAGTCGCTTTACTGCTTCAGCTGTCATTTTGATTGCGATTCTAGTGTGTATTCACTTTAGCAATAAAACGACTGCAAAAAAGGCCTAAATATATAAAGTCGTATTGATATCGAAACATTGATTGGATCTGTGCGCTGACAAAATATGACAGTAAGCCCTGCTAAAAATGCTTTCAACGAGGAAATTTTTTCGCCATGGTTCCATTGACTCAAGCCAATCAGCAATTGTTCATCTTGGGCATCCTCCTATTTTCACTGATTATTCTTTTGTGGGTGTTGCAGTACTGGATTATTCAGCATGGCAAGCAATTATTCGATCAAATTGTGCAGTATGGGGGAACGTTTAAACAGCATGTGGGAAAAAGCAATTTATTCATTCGAATAAAATATAAGTACCCCCATTTTTTTGGTTTTTTGTCGAGAAGATTCCAACCCCAGCATTTTTATGGCTTACCTCTGACCCTTTTATTTTTAGCCATGGGCTATATTTTAGCTTTGTTTACTGGACTTGTTGAAGATGTGGTTACTTCAGACTCCATCGTGACAATGGATTATTTTTTTTCCCAACAGATGAATATGCTGCATCAACCCAGTGTAGTGAATTTTTTTATTTTCATCACCAGTTTTGGTTCTACAGCAATTTCTTGTTTGATTGTGATTTTAGTCTGTGTAATCTGCTGGATCATTCGCCAACCCTATATATTAATAGGGTTGCTGGTCTCCACTATAGGAAGTTCTATATTTACCTTCCTTAGTAAACTCTTATTTCATCGCGTGCGACCAGTCGATGCTTTACTGCTTGAGCAATCCTACTCATTCCCTAGTGGACATGCCACCATTGCCATTGCTTTATATGGATTTCTTGCTTACCTGGCTATTCGTTTTAGTCCAAATTTTATCAGACAAGTCCGTATATTTTTTACGATGTTTCTTTTTTCTGTACTTTTAGGCTTCAGTAGAATGGTATTAAATGAACATTATCTAAGTGATGTATTGGGTGGATTTTTAGTAGGAACATTATGGCTAATTGTCAGTATTAGTCTGACAGAATGGTTAAGTGCCAGAGGAAAAATTACCTGGCAAATACCTGAGTCAGCTATGCAGACTTATACAGTTGGCCTAAGCATTATTTTGGTTCTGCTTGCTGCGCTAATATATGCAGAAGTCTATCAATTTCCATTGTTAGCTTAAGTAAAAATCAACTTTTAAGATCTTTTAGTGGACAAGTAAAATAATTGACCAAATAATAAAAATAATGAGAAATGCTAAAAATTGTGCCGCACTTCTCATATCTTTTGCATTTTTGGAATGCATGTTTTTAAAGCAAAATACGATCTAAAACAGCTTCAATCGCAGAATTGAATAATTCCACAATTACAGCCAGTAAACAGACAGCCACCATCAGTGCCCGTTCTATAGAAGAAATAGCAATAAAAAAGCTCATAGGAATTAGAATAAGATCAATTAATACGATTTGACGAAAAGCCGCCTATTTTTAGATGCTGTTTTAAATCCTGAAAATGAATAGCCAGTGGCTACTAGAATCCGTTTTAAAATTTTTTGCCTTTTAATCACGGTTTTTGAAATTAGCCAATAATAATAATCTCTACAGATGAAATAAATTCATTATAATCATCCTGATAACAAAAAGGATATACCTTGTGCGCCATTCTTATCATATTGAAAAACATTACATCGAACGTGCGGGATGGTTGCGTGCAGCTGTGCTGGGGGCAAATGACGGGATTATTTCAGTCACAAGTCTCGTGGTGGGAATCGCAGCCAGTGGAGCATCTACCCATACTGTACTGGTGACCTGTATCGCCGGATTAATATCTGGAGCTGCATCGATGGCTGCAGGTGAATACATCTCCGTTAAATCGCAACAAGACATTGAAAAGAATGATCTACAGATGGAAGAACGTGAACTGCAACGCCATCCTGAACATGAATTAAATGAGCTAAAAAATATTTACATACAGCGTGGATTACAACCCGCTTTAGCGCAACAAGTCGCGCAACAACTGACTGCACACAATGCTTTAGATGCACATGCGCGTGATGAAATTGGTATTTCAGATCATACTTCTGCCCAGCCCTTTCGTGCTGCCTTCTCTTCAGCCATTGCATTTACTGTAGGCTCATTATTTCCTTTAATTTCAATTATGCTTCTGCCTGAGCAATACTTAGAGAAAGGCGTTATGCTGATTGGGGTATTAAGCCTCGGAATTATGGGTGCCTTGGCAAGTTATGCTGGCGGTGCAAGTATTTGGAAAGGTTCTATTCGGGTGATGATTTGGGGGATTATCGCCATGTTATTCAGTGCTTGGATCGGATCATTATTTAATGTTGCGGTGGCATAAGATACCTTTTTTTATATGGTCCAAATACTCTCACTTCATGAGAAGTATAGATAATAAGTCTATAGAAATACCTGACCTGCCTGACATGCTTTATATCGATAAAGCATGGGGTTCTTGTTGAACAATATGCCTATTTTTTATAGTTATAGATCTAAGTCATTTCATTTTTTTAAAAAGCATACTTTTTAATACATTATCTTTGAAAATAAAATGGTGGATTAAGGCAGCACAGGCATGTAAACCTACGACTGTAATAAACAGGTTACCTAAAAATTGATGTATCTGACCAATATATTTAACCTCTCTAACACTGCTCAAAAGTGGCAAATTTAAAGATAAGACTTTGAAAGTATCAGTGAAACTCGATAATGCAAGCCAGCCCACTATCGGAACGATACATAAACATAAGTAAAGCGTAAATCTGACAATTTTAAATAATTTTATTTGATACGAATTAATTATCTCATTTTGAGGAATACTTTTTTTATAGAGAAAAACAAGACTCAATCTCACGAAAAATAGAATAAATATTGAAATTCCACCTATAACATGAATCTGGCCCTGCAAGCCTGTTCTTGTTGGATCTCCACTCGTCAAATATACAATCACAACTAAAAAAAAGGTAATCCAGTGCATTATTATTATAGGTTTTGGATAGTTATTATTCATGATTTTTCCTGAATTTTAAATATTTATATAAAACTGAACTGATGAAAAAAGACTAGATAAAATTTTTCCAGTAAAGTAGTCGTAGCCCAAGTTAGCTGCATATCATCTCCTAAGTTGAAGATCTTTTGTAATTTCAACATACATTATTTCTAGTCTATACATGGTACTGCTATAGTTTTAAAAAGAAATGGCCAGACGCCTAGAAACTTTGGGCACGAAGATTTATTTTTAATAGACAACTTATAACTGTTATTTCAGACATTAGATTGGGGAAAGTCGGCAAATGCAGGCTTGGTCTTATTTTTCTACTGAACCGATAATATTAAAAAATACATATTATAATTGCGATAATGTAAAACTTGAACATTGGCATAATGAGGGTTAAAGGAATTGCTGCGAGCCAATACGACAAGGGCTTCTCCAGATTTGTTTTTTTGAGACACTGTTGCAAATAACCACTAATGGTAAGCTGAATACTCTTTTAGCTAAAGTGCAGCATATGAATCCCTTCCCTGATCGGCATTTTCAGGGCGAAATCATTCTTTGGGCTGTACCCTGGTATTGTATAAATATGGCATTAGCTATCATGAACTGCAGGAAATGCTTGCCGAACGTGGTGTGAATGTTGATCACGCTCTTATTTATTGTGGGGTTCAGCGCTACGCCCTTGAAATAGAAAGATGCTGACGCGGGTATTGGTTTAATCCTACAGATCTGAGCTTATGGCATATTGATGAAAGCTATGTGGAATTTGAAGGCCAATAAGCTTATTTGTATAGGACATTTGATCTCCGTAGGCATACCATCGATTTTCACTTTTCCTTTATACGTAATACCAAATCAGCAGATTATTTTCTTGGAAAATTTTTAAATAATGTGAATTAATGATAGTAAAATTTTACTCATTAAACCCGGAAAATAAACTATCGTACAAAGGGCTTTAATACTTGAATTTTGTCATAATTTTTTACTTATTTAGTGTTGCGAATTATTTGCTTCCTAAGGTATAAAATTAAAAAAATAAAAGCAGGAGGGAAAATATTATGAATACAGTGGAAATGCTCGTAACATCATCTTCAGCTCTTGCTCTTATGTTGGTTATTCACCAATTTGGGCAAATGTTTAACTAATACGAACACTATAAAAAAACCATTCTTCGGAATGGTTTTTTTATCTGCCAGATAAAGCTATTCTGAGTGGTTAAGAAAAATGGAAAGGTTATCAGAAAGGCAGCTTTATTATTTTTTACCCTTGGACTTGTTGGCTGTAATAATTATGAACTAAATAATAATGATTCAAATTTTAAGACAGTAAAAGAAAATCAAGAAAATCAAGAAAATCAAGAAAATCAAGAAAATCAAGAAAATCAAGAAAATCAAGAAAATCAAGAA
>JBLZXS010000319.1:0-2340 GCA_050285325.1 Acinetobacter sp. | reverse complement strand
AAAATCAAGAAAATCAAGAAAATCAAGAAAATCAAGAAAATCAAGAAAATCAAGAAAATCAAGAAAATCAAGAAAATCAAGAAAATACTATAAGAAAATTTCTCATAAAATCATTGCCTAACCCTGATGCCGTTATATTTAGGAATCAAAGAGGGGCTTGTGGTGAAGTCAATTATATAGAAAACCGTAATACTTATACGGATTTTAAGCGTTTTATTTTTGTTGATCAGGATATTATTCTTATAGAAGGTTTTACAGATCTAGAAAACTTCCAGCTTGCATGGAACAATACCTGTAAATATAGATGGAGTTAGTTTCATCTATTATTAAAAGGCCCTCTGGTGAGGGCTTAAGTTTAATCATTAGAAGAGTGAGCTTTTTGCTCTAGTTCATGTTGGTATTCTAAGGCAGCCTGTTGAGCTTCTGCAGCTGCAGTAGCTTCCGGTGCAATTGATTCATCTGCTATAGCTGTTGTGGTAACAATAAAGCTAGTGAAAATAAGTAATAGAATTTTTGTATATTTATTCATTTGAATTCCTCTACATGTTCTAAAACGTAAATTCAGTGTAGAGGATAAAATTATTTGGCTAAGTATTAGCAATGTCTGGGTATGTAAAATGATCAGTAGTTATGAATAAGATGCAGAAGACCTATGTAAGAACTCTTATCTAATGAATATTTTAGTTAATTTTCTTGTAAATTAGTTAAAGAAAAATCGAGATAGGTGAACGACATTTGAATAGCTACCGATTTTGTAGACACTTTTTAGTCAGATTAAATAGGTATTTATGAGCAATACCAAAAGCTCCCCACTTGGCGAGCTTTAATCTGTTTATCCCAGTTGAACTGTAAGATGGGCTTTTGGGTCAAGAATTATTTAACTTCTTTCAAGCAATCACGGCATACTTTGAGTTCTTCATCATCAAACGTGTAGTCGATTTCTGTCGCGCCATGTAGGCTGAACAAACACATTAGGAATCTAAGCATCGTTTTTCTCCTGTAAATAAAAAGCCTACTTAACTGTCTAAAATCAAGTAGGCTTTTCAATTCACAATATATTTTTTTAGTTGTTAAGTTCTTGGAATAACTAAAATATACCATCAATAATTCAAATGAAAAGTATAGAAAATACGAGTGTTATGTTGGAAGATGTTTAGCTTAGGTTAACTTTTTTAACAAATGAATATACTTCAACCACTTAAAGAAGAATTAATAACCAAGACCTATTAATTTACAAGATTATCCAGTGTTATTTCTATCCTGCTTAAGACTCACCTTTTTCCTGACAAAAAAAAGCCCACTCAGGGAATATGATGTGGGCTTAAAAATAACGACCTTAGAAGGTCACTCAGAAACTACAGCGATAGATTCTGCGCGTATTCTATATACAATTAATTTTATATCACTAGCAAAAGATACCAAGATTCAAAATAATTTTAGTTAAATCAGATTATTGTCAAACTTAATTTATGATCTATTAAATAAAAAGCCGGATCTACTAATCGAGCTTTCGTTGCTATATAAATCTATTTTTTTGAACACCTTACTTCAAACTGGTATTCATCTTGAGTAACCTTGATTTTGATATTTTTGTATTTTCGTTTATTTGGATCCATTGCTGAGCCGGCTACTTCCTCAAAAAAGCAACGATCAGCCATTAGCTCGCCATATGCTTTATAACCTAATAAAATCTTTTCCGGCTTTTTGCCGTTAACTGCTAACTCACCAAGAGTTTCTTCTAATTTTTTAACAGTTAGAATTGTCATTTTAATTGAAGCTCAAAACCAAAGAAGCCATTATCGCTTAATTTTATGAACAAACAATGTCAAAAAAAGCCCACCATTCGATGGACTCTTTCATTTGAAAAGTATCAAGAGATATTAGTTACTTTTCTAGTTTGCAAAATCTTTTAATAATGCTTTTCTTACCACTTTATCAAAGTCAGCTTTGGAATGTATATGTTCGTTTTTTATAACTTTTATACAGTAGCTTGTAGCTAGGCTTACCCCAAGCAAATTCAATAATTTCATTGCTTACCTCACTCAAATGTTTAATGATTTTAGAATAAAACTATCATTAGGATTTGTAGCCTTCCAACCTTATTCTGATTGCTTTTTGTACTAATTGTAAATCAAATATTTGCATATGAAGTGATAGGTAAATAAAAAAGCCCATTATTTGGCGAGCCTTCCTGCTCTAAAAATCTAATTATTAAGTTGTGAATATACCCATTCAATGAAATTACTTTTATCATTAAAATCAGGTACAAGTTTTAAGTTAATCATTGGGTTAGAACCAAATTTTCCATAAACGCTATGTGGTGCTTCAAATCTAAATTCC
>JBLZXS010000318.1:0-7728 GCA_050285325.1 Acinetobacter sp. | reverse complement strand
ATTGCGTTTCGCAAAGTCATCCATAAAGTTCACTAAGGCTTGTACGCCTTCTAAAGGTACGGCGTTATAAATACTTGCACGCATACCACCAACTGAACGGTGACCTGCCAAGTTAAGAAGATGATTTTGTTCAGCTTCTTTCAAGAACAACTTATCTAAATCAGCATTTGCCAAAGTAAATGGCACATTCATGATTGAACGATTTTGTTCTGCAATCGGGTTGGCGTAGAAATCACTCGCGTCAATATAACCATAAAGTAATTTAGCTTTCTCGATATTTACTTTATGCATGGCATCTACCCCGCCATTTTCAAGTAACCATTCGAATACCAAACCAGACAAATACCACGCATAGGTTGATGGCGTGTTGACCATTGAATCATTCTTCGCTTGGGCAGAATATTTCAAGATACTTGGTGTTTCAGCTTTCGCCTGATCAAGTAGATCATCACGAATAATCACTAGAGTTAAGCCCGCAGGACCAATATTCTTTTGCGCGCCTGCATAGATTAAACCAAACTTGGATACATCAATCGGGGCTGAAAGAATGCTTGAAGATAAATCCGATACCAATGGTGCATTTACTTCAGGAATACCGGCAAATTGAAGGCCGCCGATGGTTTCGTTATCTGCATAATGCACATAAGCCGCATCGTCAGACAAATTCCATTGGCTTTGATCAGTGATCGCCAGTTTACCGTTAATGCTGGTGCCCGCTTCGATGACATTAATGTCGCCATAGCGTTGTGCTTCTTTTAGCGCTTTTTCAGACCAGATCCCGGTATGGATATAATCAGCTTTGTTATTTTTGCCTAAAAGATTTAAAGGAATTGCAGAGAATTGAAGTGAAGCACCGCCCTGCAAGAACAATACTTTATAGTTCTCAGGGATGTTCATCAATTTGCGTAAATCTGCTTCTGCTTTTTCTGCCACAGCCACATAGTCACTGCTACGATGACTCATTTCCATGATCGAAAGACCTTTGCCATGCCAATCGAGCATTTCAGCTTGGGCTTTTTCTAAAACGGCAGTCGGTAATGCAGCAGGGCCAGCACAGAAATTGTACGCGCGCATGATTTTTCCTTTCAAAGTGAAACACAATAAAATAACGGCATTTAACCACAGATAGCCTGTTGTTGCAGTAAATTATCCTGAAAATATTTCAATGCTGTCGGACATTTAAAGTCAAAAGTTCAATAAAGAGCTGTTGTTCTTTTCAGTTTAGTAATCTCAATAAATACTTCAACCATGATTAAATGACTGACTCTAGTAATAATTAAAGCTGGACTCAGAATCACGCCATAAATAAATGTAGCTAAAATTAAATCAATCATCTTTGCAATTTAAAAGATTTCCAAAGAATAAATTTGAGTGTTACAACTCCATCAGTCGAGCGTGTAACCAAATTGTTTCATCTTCAAATTGACTGATGCAACCTGATATCTATGACCAGTTTGCAAATACTTGATGATTCCAAGTCGATCTGCATATTCTATTAAAATTTCAAGATATTGATTATGTATAGAGAACTTGAGGGACTTTACTCAAAGCACTGAAGCGAAAAATCAATTCACAGCTCTCTTTTTCGTCTATATTTAGATTTCTTTTTATGCGATAACTATATTTTTTATCGCATTATTGCGCGAAACCGTTCTGATCTGAAAAATAAATAGTGCTTAATATACAAATGCATATTAAACAATATAGTGACCAACTTTAAAGACATCCTATTTTTAAGCGATGTATAATTTATTACAACGATGTTGAGAGCCGAATCTATGTTATTGAATTTGACATGGGCACAAAAAAATCTAGACCAGACCATCAAAATGATTATTAAGATTAGCCTACTCTCTTCAGCGGCATTTTATGCAACCACCACTTTGGCTCAAAGCATCAGTTATGCACAGGCTGAACAGTCGGTTTTAAAGGATTCTTATAGCACTCAGGCCAATCAAGCCCTACAACAGGCGGCAAAACTTGAAGCAGAAGCCGTAAAAGGTTTAGGACTGCCGCGGGTTGACTTAAATGTTCGTGCTTATGCATTTCATAATGAAGTCGATATTCCGCTGGATTCTTTTAAAAACAATCTGGAGCAAACCCTTGCTCAAGGCATTAACGACCGGATTAATCAAGAAAACCTTCCCGCCAATATTGCCGATCCTTTAAAAGAAGGACTGAATCAAACCATTCATAGTGGTGTGGGTCTATTTCCCGATTCAGCCAATGTGATTTTGGAAGATCAAGTGATTCGTCCTACAGTTTCAGTATTGATGCCACTTTATACCGGTGGACTGACTTCCACTGCCAAAGAAGTCGCCAGTATTAAGGCACAGCGCAGCCAGCTCAATACCCAGCAGCAACAAGATCTACAACGCTTTGAACTGATTCAGGCTTATTTCAACGCCCAACTACAAAAACAATTACTCGATTCAAGCCGTTCCAATTTTAACGCCATGCAAAGCCACTATAACAATGCGCTTAAACTGGAAAATCAGGGTTTTATTAGCAAAGGTCAGCGCATGCAGTTTGAGGTAGCAAAAAATAATGCACAGCGGACTTATCAAAATGCGGAAGCCAGTCTTAGGTCGAGCCTGTTTCAACTGAATAATCTTGTACAAAGCAGTCAAATCACTGACTTGAGTACACCGCTCTTTGTAAATTCTGCGCAAAGCCAGTCTTTAAATACCTTGCTGAAAAGCTATCAGGATCAATCCTCCCTCATTCGTAAAATGCAAATGGATACCCAACTGGCCAACGCCAATGTCAAAGCACAAAGTGCAGCGAAAAAGCCCAATCTTTTTGCATTTGGGGAATATAGTCTGGATGAAAAGCAAAACTGGATTGTCGGTGTAGTAGCACGCTATAACCTGTTTTCAGGGGTCGATAAAAACAAAAATATTCAGGCAGCAGAATTACAACGCTATGCTTCTGAACTGATGACGGAGCGCACCAAACAGGAAATTGAGAATATTATTTATAAGTCCTATAGCGAACTGACCACCGCCCAGCAAAGTCATCAACTGTTACAGCAAAACATGAAAGCCGCTCAGGAAAACCTGCGTATTCAAACCCTGTCTTTTAAAGAAGATATGGGCACCGCTACTCAAGTGATTGATGCACAAAACACTTTGAGTGGTTTAAAAAGTGAAATGGCGCTGAATGCTTATAAATATGTGATGTCACTGGCGACCTTATTGCAAAGTCATGGCTCGATCAATCAGTTTCAGAGCTACGTCAATCAAGCTCAAACCAACCATATCCGTTAATTTTTGCTGGGGAAAAACATGACTCAAGATCAAAACAAGCCTGATCAAGATGTAGAGCAGACCTCATCAGAAGGCAGCGCTACAGATACATCAGCTCAAAGCAGTAAAGTGGATACTCAAGCGACATTTGAACAGCAAAGTAATATAAATGATGAATTTTTCAGTTATTCAGAACAAGCTCAGACCACTGAAACTACCGAGCCAAATCCAAAAAAATCAGCTTTCATTAAACTGCTCGGCATCATCGTACTGATTTTACTGTTGGGTTTGATTGCTTTTGGCTTATGGAAAAGTTATCAACCGCAACAAGTTGAACTGCAAGGTCGAGTTGAAGCAGAAACGCTGCATGTGAGTACCAAAGTACCGAGCCGTATTGAAGAAGTCTATGTTCATGATGGCGATAAAGTTAAAAAAGGTCAGGAGTTGGTGCGTTTATTCAGTCCGGAAATTGAGGCAAAAAAACAGCAGGCTTTAGCTTCTTTGCAATCTGCCCTTGCGCTGCAATCGACGGCAGATCGTGGTTCGCAACAGGAAAATATTGACACGCTATACGCCAACTGGCAAAGCCTGAAAGCGCAACAGGCATTGGCTCAAACCACCTATCAGCGTGGGGAAAATTTGTTTAAAGAAGGCGTGATTTCCCGACAGCGTCGTGACGAAATGCAGGCCGCATCGGTTTCAGCCAGTCAAATGACTGAAGCAGCCTATCAACAATATGCACGTGCCAAGCGTGGCAGTACCCCAGAACAAAAATCTTCAGCCAATGCTCAGGTCGATATTGCCAAAGCGGCAGTTAGTGAGGCCAATGCCTTGGAAGCTGAAACCCAATTGCTTTCTCCAATTAATGGCACCGTTTCTAAAACCTACGGTAAAGCCTCTGAGCTCGTGGCGATGGGCGTGCCTGTAGTGAGCATTATTCAGGATGATGATTTATGGGTCAGCGTGAATGTCCGTGAAGACTTATATGCACAAGTTTATAAAAGCAAAACCATTGAAGGTTTTATTCCAGCCTTAAATCAAACAGCCACTTTTAAAATTAAAAATATTGATGCTGAAGGCGAATTTGCCACCATTAAAACCACGCGCCAAACTGGGGGTTATGACATTCGCAGCTTTAAAGTTCATTTAACTCCGGTACAACCGATTGCAGATTTAAAAATAGGCATGAGTGTGCTGTTTAAAATTGCAGAGCCGAAATAATGTGGTCTGGCATGCTGCGTGAACTGCGCTATTTACTGACCCATAAATGGGACTTGTGCTTGGTCACACTCGCGCCTTTATTTATGATCGTTTTGTTCAGCAGCATGTTTTCTCAGGGCAAACCTGAACATTTACCCATTGCGATTATTGACCAAGACCAAAGTGAACTGAGCCGAAATATTGAAAAATATGTCAGTCATAATTCCACTCTAGACATCGTGGCTGTTTCACAAAGCCCGGATGAAGTCGAAAAGCTGCTCAATCAAACCAAAATCTGGGGTTATATTTCTATTCCGGCTGGGGCTGAACAACGACTGGTTCAAGCCAAAGATGCCGAGATTAGTATTGCGTTCAATCAAAGCTATTTTAGTGTCGGGAATTCTATTTCCTCTGCGATGATGTTCAGTACCGTAGAAGCAATGGCAGATTTTACCGGACACAATTATCTGGAAAATAAAATCCCCTATGTCGATGTTGCAACGCCGAATATCAAAATTTCCCCTTTATATAATCCAGGTTTAAGTTACGAGTTCTACCTTGAACCATTTATGATTCCTGCAATTTTGCATTTATTGCTGTGTTGTTGTGTGGCTTTTGCAGTTGGACAAGAACTGAAATTAAACACCACCGGACAATGGCTCAACCAGTCCAGTATTTTCAAGGCATTGTTATCCAAAAATTTAACCTATGTACTGATTTTTACCGCCTGGACTTGGGCATGGATGTTCTGGCTGATTGAATTCCGCGGCTGGTTTGTTGCAGGTCAGTTATGGCTCATTCTATTCGGACAGTTTCTCTTTTATAGTGCTTATGCATTTATGAGTAGTACAGTTGTTTTAGCCACGCATGACTTAGCCAAATCTTTCGGTTTCATTGCAGTATATGGTGGTTCATCTTTAAGTTTTGCCGGAGTCACTTTACCTTTAAACAATGCACCGCTGTTTACCCAATTCTGGGCCAATATTATCCCTTATACCCCTTATGCAAAATTACAAACCGAACAATGGGTGATTGGCAGTCCTGTATCCATTTCTTTTTTACCCCTTTTGATCTTAGCTATTTATTGCCTGTTCTATTTTGGCACTGCCTACTTCTTCCTGAATAAATATTTAAAGGGAGTTAAAGCATGAAAAATAGCATCAAAGACTTCCTGCATTTTTATTTAAAAACCTTTAAAGATATTGCCGCGAATAGCTCAATCTTTACCACCTTGGTTTTATCAGTCATTTTGTATAGCTTCTTCTATCCCACCGCCTATAAAGCCGAACATGCCGAGTCTTTACCAATAGTGATTGTGGATGAGGAACAAAGTCTGATCACATCAAAAATCATTGGCGAAGTTTCGAAAAGCCCGAATGTGAAAATCAGGACCGTCACAGGTAATTTTGCTGAAGCGGAAATGATGGTGAAAACCCAGCAAGCAGATGGTATTTTGCTTTTGCCAGAAAATTTATCCAACAGTATTCACCGTGGAGAAGTCGGTGGTGTAGGCTTATATTTAAGTGCAGCCTATTTTTTAAGGACCAAACAGATTGGTTTAGGGCTTGCCACTTCCATTGAAAATGCGATTGCGGAACAGGCGCAAAAATTTGGTAATATTTCCCATTTCTCCCCTGCACTTTCTGTTCATCAAATTCCGTTATTCAATCCCCTGTCCGGTTATGGCAGTTATATTTTTCCTGCAATCGCTCCCTTAATTATTCATCAGACCATTGTTTTGGGTTTAAGCATGCTGATTACAGGCTATCGACTGCAAAACTGGCGACCCAGCAAGACTGAATTTTTTGCGATCTTTAGTGCCATTTTAACTATTGGCTGCTTGGGTTGTTTCTATTTATTTGGTTTTACTTTTTGGCTTTATGATTATCCACATGGTGGAAATTTCTTCGGTATGCTGATTGGCGTACCGATTTTTATCAGTTGCGTGATTGGTCTAACCATGCTGATTGCATCATATTTTGATATGCCTGAACGCGCAGGCCATGTGATTGTCTTTACGTCTATTCCGCTGTTTTTACTCTCAGGGACAGCATGGCCACATTCAGCCATGCCCGAGTGGATGCAATGGCTCGGAAACATTTTACCCTCGACCCAAGGTATTAAAATGTTTATTCAGTTGAACCAAATGGGTGTGCCTTTAAATATCGTGATTCCGAAAATGATTTATCTAGCGACCGTGGCAGCAATATTATTGGTTTGGGGATATTTCCGACTGACTCACGCTCATAAAAAATCATGATCTGGCGCTATATTGCATAAGATTAGTAAATAAAACTTAACAAATGGATCGAATATTCAACTAAAACTGAAAGTTTTTTAGCCTATTAAACAGATTGTGAAGAAAAAATGTTAGATTGCATGCGGCAATCAATGCAAAATAGCCCTTTGTTCATATTCAATGAATATTTTTTATATGATTCATTCCCATGCTCCTACTAACATGTCTTTAGGATGTTGACAGCGTTATTACAGCATTTTTTTCTTTAAATATTTAATTTTAAGGGCTTAGCATGAAGAAGATTAAGATTAGTCTTGCTTGGCAAATCGTTATTGCGCTCATTTTAGGTGTGCTTGTAGGCTCTTTTCTACACTATTCTCCCGAATATCGTGAAACTCTGGTTAATAATCTGCTGAGTCCTTTGGGTTCAATCTTTATTAATTTGATTAAAATGATTGTCATTCCACTTGTAGTTTCAATGCTGATTTTAGGTATTGCCAATGCAAGTCATGGTCAAAATGTAGGTAAGCTCGGTTTCAAAACCATTGTTTATTTTGAAATTATTACCACAGTTGCGATTATTGTTGGTTTGGTCGCGGCAAATGTGTTCCAACCGGGTGCCGGTATTGATATGTCGAGTTTGACGCAAACTGACATTTCTCAATATCAACAAACTACACAAGAAGTGAGTAGCCATTCTCATGGTCTGGTTAATACCATTTTATCTCTCATTCCTTCCAATATTTTTGGATCACTGACTGATGGGCATATGCTGCCAATCATTTTCTTCTCTGTGATCTTCGGTATTGGTTTGGGATCTTTGGCTAAAGAAACCAGAAAACCGCTCATTGATGTGTTGCATGCAGTTTCTGAAACCATGTTCAAAGTGACGCATATGATCATGCTTTTTGCACCTTTTGGTGTATTTGGCCTGATTGCGGTAACCGTTGCGAACTTTGGTTTTAGCTCACTTCTTCCGTTAGTGAAGTTGGCTGTTTTGGTTTATGGCGCTATCTTCTTCTTCATCTTTGTCATTTTAGG
>JBLZXS010000317.1:0-11117 GCA_050285325.1 Acinetobacter sp. | reverse complement strand
CGATTGTTGTTTTAAACTTAGGGCCAGTGTCACGGACATAATTGCCGCAAAACACAATGCCGCAATTCCTAAGGTGGGAATCACGGCATTGTAATAGGCAAAGAATAAGGTCAAAAATAAAGCTGCCAAGCCCAAGCCTTCTAAGGCCAGTGCAAAACTGCGGTTTTTAGCCTGTAACCAGTAACCAAGTCCGGTCACTGCGGCACTGACGCCGGCCACAATCGCCAGTTTTAGCGCAAGACTGAGTTGCCAATGTTCGGTGGCAAAACGCAGCAATAAAATGATCCCCACCACCAAGACCAAAATTGCCGCTTTTAAAACAGGATTTCCTTGAAAGATCCATTGCTTTAACTGGTCATTTAGCCCAAGTGAATGCGCTGTAGTTGGAAATTCAGCACGTTGAGCAGATAGGTTTTCTACAGCAGAAAAAGGTAGAGATTCAGTTTGAGATAAGCGTATTTGAATCTGATTCAATAAACCCTCTAAACGGCGTAACCATCTGAGAAAGAAAAAAATCCAGCAAGTAACCCCCACTCCCACCACAAAACCCCAATCCATTGCACCACCGACAAGGGCAACAATGGAAGAAATATATAAAGGAATTTTCGAAGTTTCCTGATAAGCAAGTTGTGTTTTTGCTGAAATTTCTACAGCAGGCTTTTGGATGGCATCGACATATTGCATCAGGCTCATGACCAAAGCCAACGCAGATAAATAGGTAAATATCCGAGCCTCTAAAAACCACGCTCCGACCCCGACAATAATCAATACCATCAGCCAAATCATCCGGATTTCGCTTTGCCCTTTCCCCATCTTTTCTTGATCTCAATCCCTGGTGATTTGATCATACAACAGCTCTGACCTTGATTTTTAAGCATTCATCAGATATTCGGTAACACGCGACTTTCATGATGTGACTATGTTCATGTGCAAAATCACGTACAATAAGGCCGATATTTGAATTAGGAATCTTTCAATGCCACCATTTGTTTTGGTCGATGGCTCATATTTTTTATTTCGTGCGTACCATGCACTGCCACCACTAACCACTTCGACTGGTTTACAGACCAATGCAATTCGTGGTGCCATTTCTGCAATTCAAAAGTTGATGCGTCGTATTCAACCGACACATATGGCGGTCATTTTTGATACGCCTGAGCCGACTTTCCGTCATGCGCTTTCATCAATTTACAAAGGTGACCGTCCGAGTATGCCGGATGAGTTGTCGCAGCAAATTCCTTATTTACACAACCTGATTCGCGCTTTAGGTATTCCTTTGCACACCCTTCCTGGTGCTGAAGCGGATGACGTGATTGGCACCTTGGCTAAACGTGCTGAAGCCAAAGGTTATCAAGTGCTGATTTCAACCGGCGACAAAGACATGGCACAGTTGGTCACTGACAAAGTGACTCTGGAAGACAGCTTTAAAGACAAGCCGATGAATGTCGATGGCGTATTTGAAAAATTCGGGGTGTGGCCGAATCAGATTATCGATTATTTAACCCTGATGGGCGATGCATCTGATGGTATTCGGGGCGTACCGGGTGTCGGAGCGAAAACTGCGGCGAAACTTTTAACCGAATATGGTTCCATTGGCGGCATTTTGGAAAATGTCGATAAAATTAAAGGCAAAGTCGGTCAAAGTATTAAAGACAATGTAGAAGGTATTACCCTAGACCATCAGTTGGCGAGTATCGTCTGTGATCTGGATATGGGACTGACCTATGAAGATCTTAAATTGCGTGATCCCAACGTAGAAGAACTGCGTCGCCTATATACCGAACTTGAATTCCGCAACCAGTTACAGTCTTTAGATCATCCCAACAATCCGAATAATTCAGTTTATAAACAGACCTCCAAAGGAATTGAAAGCGCCGTAGATACTGCAGTCGTGATTAATACCGAAGATGAAGCAGAGCTGACCAGTGTGGATGATCAACTCGGCAAAGCCAATTATCATACCGTTTTAACTCAGGCTGACTGGGACAACCTGTTTACTCGTTTCAGTACTGAAAAACGCTTTGCCTTTGATACCGAAACCACCAGTCTGGATTATCGTATTGCCGAAATGGTTGGCTTTTCGGTGGCATTTGATGCAAATGATGCCTATTACATTCCGCTTGCGCATAATTATGAAGGTGCACCTGAACAGCTGAATCGTGAAACCATCCTTGCGCAAATCAAACCAATTTTAGAAGATGCGACCGTTGAAAAAATTGGTCATCATTTAAAATATGATGCCCATATTTTGCAAAATCACGGTATTGAATTACAAGGCTGGTATTTCGATACCATGTTGGCATCTTATGTTTTAAATTCTGTGGCAACCCGTCACGGCATGGATGATGTGGCCCGTGTTTATCTGAGTCATTTGACCACTACCTATGAACAGGTGGCCGGTAAAGGGGTTAAACAAAAAACCTTTAATCAAATCGAGATTGAAACAGCTGCACATTATGCCGCTGAAGATGCACATGTCACCTATCGCCTCTACGAAGTGTTGTCTAAAAAATTACAAGCCGTGCCGGAACTTGATAGCATTCTGCATAATATTGAAATGCCGGTGGCCCGTGTCCTCACCATCATGGAAGAAAACGGCATCGAGCTTGATCTGAAATTCCTGGATCAATTAAGTGTTGATTTTTCCAATACCATTCAAAATCTGGAAAGCCAGATTATTGAAATGGCAGGACAACCCTTTAATGTCAGCTCACCAAAACAAGTCGGTGAAATCCTGTTTGATAAATTGGGATTGAAAGGCGGCAAGAAAACTTCGACTGGGCAATACAGCACCAGTGAAAGTATTTTAGAAAAAATTGATCATCCGATTACCGCTTTAATTCTGGAATATCGCGGTCTGTCTAAACTGAAAAGTACCTATACCGATGGTTTGCAAAAACAGGCCAACAACGACAGCGGACGTGTACATACCAGCTATCATCAGGCGCTAACCGCAACAGGACGTTTGTCTTCAACCGATCCAAACCTGCAAAATATTCCGATTCGTGCCGAAATTGGTCGTCAAATTCGTAAAGCCTTTGTAGCACCTGAAGGGCGGGTATTGTTGGCAGCCGATTATTCACAAATTGAACTGCGTTTAATGGCGCATCTTTCTCAAGATGAAGCTTTGGTCGATGCCTTTAATCATGGTCAAGACGTGCATCGCCGTACAGCAGCGGAAGTATTGGGTATTGCCCTGGAAGATGTGACCAATGATCAGCGCCGTCAAGCCAAAGCGGTCAACTTCGGTCTGTTATATGGAATGTCGGAATTTGGTCTGATTCGTCAGCTCGGCTTCACCCGCCAAGAATCACAAGACTATATCAAGCAATATTTCCACCGTTATCCAGGCATTTACGAATACATGCAACGTACGCGTCAGATTGCCTTGGAACAAGGTTTTGTGGAAACCATTTTTGGACGTCGTCTCTATACCCCTGATATCGATGCACGTAATATGATGGTGCGTAAAGGTGCTGAGCGTGCAGCCATCAATGCACCACTGCAAGGCAGTGCAGCCGACATTATTAAAATGGCGATGGTTGAAGTGGATAAAATGTTACCCAAAGATCAAGCTAAAATGTTACTGCAAGTACACGATGAATTGGTGTTTGAAGTCGATGCCGAGATTGCCGATGAACTGGCACCGAAACTGGCTGAAGTGATGCAATCTGTAGTGAAACTTTCCGTTCCCTTGATTGTGGAAGTCGGTAAAGGTATGAACTGGGATGAGGCGCATTAACAACCCTATCTAGCTTTCCTTTAAAAGTAGGGATAAGTCCCTTCCTCCTTTTAGGAGGAAGGTTAGGATGGAGGTCATTTTTTAAAGCAGATATCCCTCTCCTAACCTCTCCCAGTGGGAGAGGAATTTTTTCCAATAAAAAAGGACTCCATCGAGTCCTTTTTTATTTAGCAAATTTTAAAGCCCAGTCAGAAGCACAATTGCCACTTCATTCATAATGATTTCGGCAATATACAACGTCAAAAATGCGATGATTGGCGATAAGTCAATCATACCCATATTCGGCAAAATACGACGAAACGGAGCCAATAAAGGTTCTGCCAGTTCTTGAATCACTTCAATATAAGGTGAGCGCGACTGTGTAAACATCACCACCCAGCTTAAAATAATGGTTGCAAAAATCAGGTAACGACAGAAACGAATCAAATCCTGAATCATAGTGACAAAAGTCAAAATCACCAAATGCACCGGACTATTCGGCATCGCACCCGAAAGATACATCACCCCAAAAATTTTGAGTAAATATAAAAGTATCACCAACGCTAAAGCCGCTAAATTCACACGACCTTTTGCTACAGTGGGGAAAATACGACTAAAAACATCCACGATTTTCGTGGCTTTTACCGTCGACATGACCACCGGATTATAAGCATTCACCGCTGCCAATTGCATGAGAAAACGGAAGAACACGAGCAAAATCGCTACGTTAATGATAATGCCAAAAATTAGCGCAGAGTTTGCACCCATACTGGAACTTTCCTAAATAAAAACGAGTTATTTGCTACTTTCACTTAGCTCTTGAGCAAGTTCTTGACTGCGCTTTTGTGCTGCAGCCAAAGCGGCCTGAATATTTTGTGAGATTTGTGCACGATCAAATACTTCGAGTGCAGCTTGAGTTGTACCATTTGGAGAGGTCACATTTTTACGTAATTCTGCCGGCGTATTTGCACTGGTGATTGCCATTTGTGCCGCACCTAAAGCGGTTTGTAAAGTCAGTGCTGTTGCCACTTTCTCATCCAGCCCCAAGTTCTTGCCTGCACGGATCATGCTTTCCATCATATAAAAGAAATATGCTGGGCCGGAACCGGATACGGCAGTAACTGCATCAATCTGCGCTTCTGAATTTACCCAAAGGGTTAGACCCGTTGAAGCCAAAACCTGACTTGCAAGCTCGCGGTCTTTGCTATCTACTGCATCAGTCGCATACAAACCATGTGCCCCGGTTTGTACCAAAGCAGGTGTATTCGGCATCACGCGAACAATTCGATCGGTGTCTAACAGATTTGCGATGGTCGAAATTTCAGCACCCGCCACAATCGACATCACCAATTTACCGTCGAATAAACCCTTCAGTGGCTTTAATACATTTGCCAATACTTGTGGCTTCACCGCAAAAAGGACGATATCCGCATCACGAATGGCAGCAATATTGTCATCAGTCACATGCACATCTTTTTCTTCTAATAAAAGACGGACTTTTTCGACCGGATCAGAAACTGTAATACGTGTTGGGGGCAAACCACGCGAAATCAGACCGCCAATTAAGGCTTGAGCCATATTTCCGCCACCAATAAAACAAATATTACAATTTAAAGCTGCACTCATGAATCATACTCGACTTAGAATTTTTTAACTAAGAGATCAACTTTGGTTGCCAGCCACCGACTTCACAATATTCAGATTGAGCTAACCAAAACCCTTTCGGCGTAAAAACACCAAGCATAACATTATCTATGCTTAATATTTGAATTCTATAACGCTGCCAAGGAAAAATTTGCGCTTCCTGAATGGCTTTTTTTAACGGCCAAGCTCCAACACGTCCATACAAATGAATTTTTTCTCCGCCTTGACGCATCACCAGATTCAGTTTTTTGTCTAGCAATGATGCTGACAAGCCGATTTCTGCAGCTTCCGAAACATACTGCCCGGAAAGCAGATCAATATTTTTATCCAATTCCAAACGGATCACTTGCGCAGAAATATGACTCTGATTTTTTTCAGCAAGATATTCTGCGGAGCTTAAACGAAAAAGTTTTTGCTGATAGCGCAGATAATAATATTGATTCCAGTGCAATGCGGCCTGTGCATCTGCTTTAGACTCAATAACTTCATGCAACAAGCGTTCCACCATCTCATAACTCGGACGATAAACATCCTGTCCTTTCATCCAGGTAGATAATAGTTGTCTTTGACGGGCAGTAGAGAGTTGCGACAGTTTTTTTAAATCGAGTTCAGTTGCTGTTCCGCAAAATGCTAAATCTTGCTGTAGCACTTCGTAGAGAATTTCGTCAGCATCTTGCATTAAATAGCTGGTGCGGCTAAGTGCCTGCTGCATTTTAGGATAGCGATTTTGCAGGATGGGCCACAATTCATGACGGCACCACGCCCGATCGTAATGGGTATCTAAATTTGTGGGATCTTGAATATTTTGCACATTCAGTTGGGCAGCCCATTGGCAAATCTGCTCACGCGCGAGATCCAGCAATGGTCGCCAAATGGTGAATTGCTCACGCACATCGACCTGTTTCATGGCAGCCAGACCATGCACGCCTGCACCTGACAGCAAACGTAACATTAAGGTTTCAGCCTGATCTTGCTGATGATGCGCCAGAACCAGAATTTCATTCGGTTTTAGATGTTTTGAATAGGCTTGATAACGTGCGGTACGCGCCTGCTGTTCCAGATTACCTTGCTGTACATCAACCTTTTCAACCAGACATAGGACATTCAGGGCTGCACATTGTTCAGACACAAATATCCCCCAATCTGCACTTCTTGCTTGCAGCTGGTGATCTATATAGATCGCACGGATTTTTTCAGGATATAAATAAGACATTAAATGCAAAAGCAGCATGGAATCCATGCCGCCACTACATCCAATTAAAAAAGTGCTTCCCGCAGGAAAGCACTGGATTTGATTTAAGACGCCAGACCTAAATTGTCGCTGCCAAACTTCATTAAACGCTGGTAACGTGCTTCGCATCTCTCATTCGCATCCATCGATTGCAATTCTTCTAAAGCCTGTTGTAACACATCTTTAAGATCTTGCATGACTTGTTCAGGCTGCAAATGTGCACCTTCACCTTCGTCAACCACATATTCCACAATACCCATTTTTTTGAGTTTTTCAGCAGTCAATGCCAAGGCTTCACTGGCTTGTTCGGCTTTTTCAGCTGTTTTCCATAAAATGGATGCACAACCTTCAGGTGAAATGACTGAATAAATACTGTGAGATAGCATTACCACACGGTCTGCTACACCAATACCCAACGCACCACCTGAGCCGCCTTCACCCAATACTGTGGCAATCACAGGCACTTTCAAACTTGAAAGTTGTGCAAGGCTGGTGGCAATCGCTTCTGCCTGACCACGTTCTTCAGCCCCTACACCTGGATATGCACCCATGGTATCAATAAAGGTAAATACCGGCAGGTTAAAACGTTCAGCCATATCCAGTAAACGCTGTGATTTACGGTAGCCTTCAGGATTACTCATACCGAAGTTGTGTTGCAATTTTTCACGAGTGCTACGACCGCGATGTTGTCCCACAATCATCACAGGCTGACCATTAAAACGTGCCAAGCCACCGATCATTGCACCATCATCACCAAACAACCGATCACCATGTAAAGCATCGAATTCAGTGAAGATTTCACCAACATAATCCAAAAATTGCGGACGTTCCGGATGACGTGCAATTTGAACCGTTGTCCATGCCTTAGATTGAGCAGCTTTATTTTTCATAGGTCGACCATTATCCCAAAACTAACAATAGCTTGTTAACCAATAACTTGTTAATAGATAAATTGTTCCGACTGAATATTCAATTCAATATCCCAATGCTTAAACTGCACTTGTTCATCATGCAAGTCTGCTACAAGCAAAGGCCATTGTTTGGCATCGCCAGAAACGCTTAGTTGCCATTGTTGCTCATTGTCGATACTTAATTCAATGGCAGGAAGCATCTCATCGCTACGACTATGATTAAGTAAAACTGCAAGACGAAGCAATAGACTTAAGTAAACTAATTTGCTACCACCCACCTTCATCACATCTACTCGGCTATCGCTACGTAACTTACGACGATGATGTGCCACGAGGTGTGAAAGATGATTTTGGTCAATTTGAGAGAAGCCTGCAATGTCTGAATGTTGGAGTAGATATGCCCCATGACGGTGATAACCCCCATGACTAATTGCTAAACCAATTTCATGTAAATAGGCAGCACGACGCAACAGGTCGCTATCTTCACTGTTTAAATTCAGCGACTTAGCCACACCCTCAAACAAATGCTGCGCAGTCGCCACTACACGTTCAGCCTGTTTAGGATCTGCATTATAACGCCCCATCAAAGCCTGCACACTTCGGTCACGGATATCTTCATGCTGGAAACGTCCCAGCAAGTCATACATCACCCCTTCACGTAATGCGCCATCGGAATAGACCAATTTGTTCAATTCAAGCACATCGAACACAGCATATAAAATGGCAACCCCTGCTGGCAAAACTGCTCGACGGTCTTCTTTTAAACCATCAAAATCGACTTCTGAAATGTGCTTAAATTTGAGCAATTTTTCTTTGAGCTTTTCTAAACCTTCGCGAGTCAAGTTTTCTTGTGCATCGCTCCAGCCCATATTGACGGTAATTTGACGACAGGCTTTAATCGTGCCGCTTGAACCCACCACTGTATCCCAACCCGCTGTTTTATAGGTGTTGGCAATACCTGAAAGTTCTTTACGCGCAGCCACCACGGCTTTATCAAAATTTTTCTGATTAATCTCGCCATCGCTAAAATAGGCTTTGGTAAAGGCGACACAGCCCATTTGCAAAGATTCGGTATGGATGGGCTCAAACTCTTCACCAATAATCAGCTCAGTAGACCCACCACCAATATCAATCACCAGACGACGGCCACTATTGGCCATGGTATGCGAGACACCCAAATAAATCAGACGCGCTTCTTCACGACCGGCAATAATTTCAATCGGTTTAGGTAAAATTTCAGCGGCTTTTTGAATGAATTCATGACCATTTTTTGCTTGACGCAAAGCATTGGTTGCCACAATTCGCATACGGTTCGCCTGTACTGAACTTAAGCGTCCAACAAAGCGTGCCAAACAGGCCAAACCGCGTTGCTGTGCGGCTTCCGTGAGGTTCTTGTTTTCATCCAGACCTGCAGCCAATTGCACTTTTTCTGACATTGAAGCCACTTTTTTCACTTCGCCATGATCTACACGTGCAATAGCAAGATGAAAACTGTTCGACCCCATATCGATGGCAGCAAGTAACTCTTCATCAATCAAAAAATCCGACATTATTCAACGAACCTATAAGAATTATGCTTAGAGTAATTCACATGCATCCAATTTAAAAGCCATTTATCAAGGCAAATAGATGAGTTTTTTATTTTTTTAGGTGAGGTTGCAATTGCATGACACGATCATCAATATCGTGAGCATCAATTAGACAAACTCAACATAATGACTGAAAATTTACATATCCCACTACATAGTTAAACGAGGCTATGTAATACTTATAGTTATAAAACTATCTTAAAATTTTATCTGGAGCATATCCATGTCTGGCAATATCGTAAACACAACTGATGCGAACTTCGAAGCTGACGTTTTACAATCTGACGTTCCTGTACTTGTCGATTTCTGGGCAGGCTGGTGTGCGCCATGTAAAGCCATTGCACCTGTATTAGAAGTACTCTCTACAGAATTCGAAGGTAAAGTTAAGGTTGTTAAAGTTGACGTAACTGCTTGTGAAGCTACTGCTGTAAACTACAACATCCGTAACATTCCTGCGCTTTTGATGTTCAAAAATGGTGAAGTTGTAGCACAACAAGTTGGTGCTGCGCCAAAATCTAAATTGACTGCTTTTATTGAAGAAAACATCTAATTCAAAAACGCTGCAATTTGAAGTAATACGCTATCTTGGGATAGCGTATTTTTTTCGTCTATAAATTGACAAAAGCTATATTCTCTCTTATATTGCATGTTCAAGGAATAAAGGATTTCCAATCCGCAATTTTCTTACAAGACACAACACATAAGATCGCCGCTCGGCAACAGAAATTGTTTTTACACTTTTTTCTTCGAAACAATGAATCAGACCTCTGAATTGTTATTGTGCAAATACAATTACGTTACTTTTATTGCGTGCAAGCGGCTGAATGTTGCTCCCTTTTCTCATCTGTATTCCAGAATTTTGATTCTATCTGACCCCCTATGAATTTAACTGAACTCAAGAAAAAACCGATTGGCGAACTCATCAAGATTGCCGAGTTTATGGGCCTAGAAGGAATGGCTCGAAACCGCAAGCAAGACATCATTTTTGCCATCTTAAAGCGCCATGCAATGAATGGCGAAGAGATTTTTGGTGATGGTGTTCTAGAAATTCTGTCCGATGGTTTTGGTTTCCTCCGCTCTGCAGCAGGTTCATATCTTGCAGGTCCTGATGACATTTATGTCAGCCCATCTCAAATTCGTCGCTTTAACTTACGTACGGGCGACACCATTACCGGCACAATTCGCCCACCTAAAGAAGGCGAACGTTATTTTGCATTATTAAAAGTTAATCAAATTAACTATGACACGCCTGAAAACTCGCGTAATAAAATCTTATTTGAAAACTTAACCCCGTTATTCCCAACAGAACAGTTGGTAATGGAATTGGGTAACGGTACCACTGAAGACTTAACCTCACGTGTGGTTGACTTGGTGGCTCCAATTGGTAAAGGTCAGCGTTCAATTATTGTTGCACCGCCTAAGGCGGGTAAAACAATGTTGCTACAAAACATTGCTCAATCCATTGTTCGTAACAACCCTGAAGTGTTCCTGATTGTTCTGCTAATTGATGAACGTCCTGAAGAAGTAACAGAAATGGAACGTACCGTTCGTGGTGAAGTGGTTGCATCAACATTTGATGAATCGCCTGCTCGTCACGTTCAGGTTGCTGAAATGGTCATTGAAAAAGCAAAACGTCTGGTTGAACACCGTAAAGATGTGGTGATTTTGCTTGACTCGATTACCCGTTTGGCTCGTGCATACAACACTGTTATTCCTTCATCAGGCAAGGTACTTACCGGTGGTTTAGATGCGCATGCACTGGAACGTCCAAAACGCTTCTTTGGTGCTGCACGTAATATTGAAGAAGGTGGTTCACTGACAATCATTTCTACTGCTTTAATTGAAACAGGCAGTAAAATGGATGAAGTGATTTACGAAGAATTCAAAGGTACAGGTAACCAGGAAATTACGCTTGATCGCCGTATTGCTGAAAAACGCGTGTTCCCTGCGATGAACATCAAAAAATCAGGCACACGTCGTGAAGAACGCCTGATGTCTGAAGATAACTTACGTAAAGTCTG
>JBLZXS010000316.1:0-2441 GCA_050285325.1 Acinetobacter sp. | reverse complement strand
CCTGAAATCGTACTATAAGACAAGATACGTGGTTTGAATTTCGGTTCAGTCACCGATTCCCAGGACTGGATAGATCCCCAATCATGCGCTGCCAAATGAAATGCACGATTTTCTAATACAGCATTGATCACACATTCCAAATCTAAAGATAAGCGTTTTAGACGATAGTCACGGATCCGCGCTGGAATGGAAGATTGCCCTGCACCGCGTACATCATAAGTGACGATATAAAAATCCTGAATCAGCTCCTGAATAACGGGTTCCCATACTTCTTGATTATCCGGATAACCGTGCACCAAGACCAAAGCCGGTTTTTCTGTATTTCCCCATGTTTTGACATAGAGTCGTTGTTGATCTTGGGTAGTGACCCATTGCGTTTTCACTTGCATTATCTTTTTCCATTTTTTATTGACTATTTATCTTATTGCTTGGGCATCTTGATCAATGCCTCAATTTTAGTTCTGCTCTAGTATGGTCTGGATAGCCATAAAAAAAATTGACCTATATGAGCCTTTTAAAAAAACTACAGACAATACCGGTGATCTCTAAATTTATCCTCAATCACTATGCACCTTATCGTGGTGCCGGTATTGAGATTGAAAAAATGGATTTGGCCAACTATCACATTCGCGTGAAAATGCCTTAATACGTAAGAATCAAAATATTGTTAGGGTGCATTTTGGCGGAAGTTTATACGCTATGGTTGATCCATTTTTTATGCTGTTATTGATGCATCATCTCGGATCAAAATATATCGTCTGGGACAAATCGGCGAATATTTATTTTCTCTCTCCAGGCCGCAACACTGTCTATACCAATATTCGTCTGGATGCTATTGAAATAGCCCATATTAAAGCATTAACCGAAAATTAGGCCCCTGTGCATCACCAATATACAGTCAATATTTTTGATGATGCAGGCATTCGCATTGCAGAAGTAGAAAAGACTTTATGTATCCTTAGAAAGAACCCAAAACCAACTACTCGATAATAAAAAAGCGCTTGTTGTTCAAGCGCTTTTCATTCAATTAACGTCTTTTCTGTTCAATGGCAGCTCCGGCACCACCACCAATCGCACCACCAATGGCAGCTCCGGCATTTCCACCAAAGACACTTTTACCTACAGCAGAACCAATTGCACCACCTACACCGCTATAAGTCGCATTTCGGTTAGAACCCCCTTGGGTTTTACTACCAACCGCTGCACCTGCACCACCACCGACTGCCGCCCCTACGCCGCCGCCGACTTTATTACCCACACCACCACCCACTGCACCACCGAGGGCTGCAGCACCGATTCGTTGATCTCGGCTAGACATATTTTCACAGCCCGCCAACATAAAGGTGGAGATAGTCGCAACAGCCATTACGCTCATTAACTTTTTCATGGGATTTCTCTCCTTTTTTCATTCTTTTAGCTTATGCCTATTTTATGAAAGCAATTACCTTAAAATGTTACCCATTACAGCTAAAATGCAGCATTTTGTAAAAAACCCTAAAAATTTTAGGGTTTGTATTCGGATTTATTCTTCTTCACTGAGTATTACAATATCTTTGGTCGTTTTTCCATTTTCGGTTAAAACTGCATGTGAAGTTTTGCTGTTTTGACCTAAATTCTTTTTCTGATCCAGCTTTAAGGTTCGTTTCACCGGATCTTGATCTTGTTTAAATTCGACACCTTCGGCATCAATTTTCGTGGTTTCAGCAATGGTTTCTCCCGCTTTCTTTACTTGGCTTGACACTTCAATTTTAGAAGTAGGCACAATTACACTTCCTTTTTCAAGCACCGGGACAGCAAGTTTTTTTTCTGAAAATTGGGTTTGCTTATCTTCTAAATAAACTTCACGTGCAATGATATCTTTACCCTGATTGGTCACTTCAAAAATCGTGGCATCTACGCTTCGAACAGGCTGTTGCCCTTTAACCGTGCGAATCACTTCGGTTTTTAATACTGGTACTACCGCCTTATCTTTTACTACAATGGTAGCTGGCATGGGCGCAGCAAAAGCACTACCCCCACATATACTCAGTACGGTCATACTTAAGATTTTTTGTAGATATTTCATTTTAAATTATCCTTTAATATTTTATTAATACTTTTAATTACAATAAGTCATAACTTTAAACTTTATTTTATTACTATAAAAAGAATGTGATTTTTATTAAAGGAATTTACTTATAGGATAACAAAAGACATAAAAAAAGACGCCCGAAGGCGCCTTTTTCATTCACTTAACTTAAGAATTAAAATTCCTGGTTAAATGCTTGGCTTAATGCTTGATCCACATCAGAGAAGTCATTTACAAGCTCATGCTCTGCAGCTTCTGCTTCTTGACGACGACGTTCTAAATGGTAAGCCAGACCCGTACCTGCAGGAATCAAACGACCTACAACTACGTTCTCTTTCAAGCCACGTAAATCATCTTCTTTACCTGTTACAGC
>JBLZXS010000315.1:0-5023 GCA_050285325.1 Acinetobacter sp. | reverse complement strand
CCGGGATTCCCTGCATTTGGTCGGCAGAGCAAACAGCTGCTTTGGCCAAAGAAATTGAAGCTGTGATTGCCCATGAGGACTTTGCAGTGGTGGATGCTTTTCTGGCTGATATGTACGGTAAGGAACCTGATCTTTGGTCAGATGATCTAGAGGGCAGTGCACGCTTACGTTGTATTACCAACTATTTAACCCGTATGCGTTTAACCGATAGCCAAGGTCGTTTAGAGTTTAGTTTTAAAGACTCACTGGATGATCCCATGCCTGAAGGTTTTAAACCGTGGTTTGAATTTGGCTCAGAAGCTGCAAAAACTCATCAGCTGATTTTTGGGCACTGGGCTGCATTACAGGGTAAAACTATTAGTCCGCAGATTCAAAATGTCGATGGTGGCTGTGTGTGGGGAAATCAGCTGATTGCTTATCGTCTGGAAGATAAAGAAATATTTAAAGTGGATAATCCCATGATGTAATGTTTGGATAATTTGCAAAATAAAAAAGCCACATCATGTGGCTTTTTTATCACTATTTATTTAGTCCAGTCGAATCCAGGTCTGACTGCGTCCTAAGGTGGAAACACCCATGTAGGCTCTCAAGGTTAAACGTTTACCTGTAGCGTTCAGTTTGATTTTTGCGTCATAAACTTTTCCAGCTAAAGGATCAATCACCCGACCTTTTTCATAGTTATTGGTTCCTGGTACATGTTTTAAGCCTTTAATAATTTCCATACCCAAAATTGGATCGTTGGTATACGGAGCAGGGCATTTATTACATGTTTCACGAGGAGTATAGCCAGGACGAGGAGTGACTTTAATAATTTTACCGGTATAGGTGTTATTGGCTTCTTTATCAATTTTAATAATCGCTTTTGCCGCACCGCTTTTATCGTCAATTTGTTGCCAGGTTCCAGAAATGTCTTCAGCAAAAATATTGCCACTAAAAAGTACACTCGCGAAAGTTGCAAGTAACAGTTTCTTTTGCATATAAAACCTACCATAACTCAGGATTCTTTATTAATTCGGTATATTAGATAGATTATGTGATTAGTCAATATTCTGGTGAGTATACAAAAAATAAATCATTTATATAGATGCATGTAAAAAGCCACATTAATGTGGCTTTTCATTGAGCTTTAATTTTGATTAATCTACCCGAAGCCAAGTCTGACTCCGTCCAAGTGCAGAAATACCCACATAACCACGTAAGGTTAAGCGTTTACCGTTGGCACTTAGCTTGACTTTAGCATCATAAATTTTGCCTGCAAGCGGATCAATGACACGGCCTCTTTCATAATTATTGGTGTCAGGCACATGTTTTAAGCCAGTTAAGACATCCATGCCTAGGATAGGCTGATTGGTATAAGGTGCAGGACATTTATTGCAGATCTTCTGTGGAGTATAGCCGGGACGTGGGGTCACTTTGACAATTTTTCCAGCAAAAGTCCCATTATCATTTTGACGAATTTCAATAATTGCTTTAGGTGAACCGGTTTTATCATCAATTTGTTGCCAAGTTCCAGATAGATCCTGCGCTAATACATTCCCACTGAAAAATAGGCTGGCGACAGTAGCAAGCAAAATATTCTTTTTCATATCAATTCCTTCGAGTGTGGAGAGTAATTTTTTTATCCATAAGAACATATTATGAGCGTTTGAAAATTAGTCAATATACTGCGTCATAAAAAATAAAAATAATGTGAAAGATTTAAATAAGTATAAATAAAAAGCCACATAGTGCGGCTTTTTGTCAGAATCAGTCGTTTTTAATCCAGGTTTGAGTTCGACCTAGAGCAGAAATTCCCACGTAACCGCGTAAGATGAAACGTTTACCGTTTGAGGAAACTCGTCCTTTCAAGCCATATATTTTTCCGGTTAAAGGATCAAGTACACGACCGTTTGCATAATTATTTCCATCGACATGTTGTAAACCCTTAAAAACTTCTAATCCCAAGATAGGTTGGTCGGTGTAAGGTGGGGGACATTTGAAGCATTTTTCTCTGGGGGTATAGCCTGGGCGTGGCGTTACTTTGATAATTTTCCCGGTATAAGTTCCATTCGTTTGTTCTTGTATTTCAATGAGGGCTTTAGGTGATCCTGTTTTATCATCAATTTGTATCCATGTGCCCGTTATTTTCTGAGCAAAAATTGAAAAACTGCTTAATAACGCTACAAAAAATGCAGCCGTGATTGCTATTTTTTTCATAAAATCTCCTTATTTATATAAGCCAACGATCCTGTTAACTTATTTTAATATTGGGGTGTAATACGAAATTAAGCAGTCTTTCGGAATAAAAAATTTAAGCTTTCATTCGTACCACACTAGGCATCTATGCTGAACTGAAATTAGCATAAGTTAATCTTGTTTAATCCAGGTTTGGCTACGACCCAGTGCTGACACACCGACATAACCGCGTAAAGTGAGACGTTTACCATTGGCGCTTAATTTTGCTTTACCGCTATAAATTTTGCCGCTAAGTGGATCAAGAACTTTGGCATTTACAAAGTTATTATCACTGGCTGCTTTTAACCCAGTTAAAATATCTAAACCTAAAATAGGCTTGTTGGTATAAGGTGCAGGACAATTTACACAAGTTTCTTTTGGTGTATAACCCGGACGTGGGGTAACTTTTACAATTTTGGCTGTATATGTACCATTGCTTTCTTGGCGCATTTCCAGAACCGCTTTTGACGAACCTGTTTTATCGTCAATATTTTTCCACATTCCTGTAATATCTTCTGCAAAAGCAAGAGTGCTTAATGAAGAAAAAACGAACGCTGCTATAATTTTAAATTTACTCATCAAAAGTCCCTTTCATAAATGTTATTACATGTTCATCTTATGTTTATTTTTTGTACCAGGCAATCCCTTGTTAATGTTTATTTCATCACATTTTTTGTAAATAAAGTATAAAAGTGGGCAGCCAAATTGCGGTGAAGACCGCATTCACCGCCATGCCAAAAGCAGCGTAACGTCCTGCCACACTGCCTCGTTGCCAAGCTTGCGCTGTGCCAATTGCATGCGCTGCTAGACCTAATGCAAGACCGGAGGCTCTTTCATCGTGAATATGACGCAGGATAAATGGAGAAAAAGCAGCACCAATCACACCGGATAAAATCACAATTAAAATTACCAAAGTGAGGGGGGCATGTAATAGCGTAGCAATATTAATTGCAATGGGGGTGGTAACGGCCCGAGTTGCGAAAGCCATAATACTTGCATCAGACATATGCAATAAATAGGCAAGACCCATAGGTAAAGCCACAGCACTAATACTCGCAAATACCAAAATGCCGACAATGGCTTTCAGGGGTAAGTCGTCATAACGCATGGCTGCCAGAGGAATGGCCAATGCAACCGTGACATAGCCCAATAAATGATTAAATAGCGGACTGACCTGAGTCATATAAGATTCGTAAGGAATCCCAAACACAAACAGCAGTCCAATAATGAAAAACATACCGATGACAATGACCGGAATTTGCGGAAGCTTTTTATTTAAAGGTTTGGCAATCAGATAGGCGAACAGGGTCAATATAAAACCGTAGAGTACTGCTAACATAATATTTCCCTATAACCAGCGCTTGGCCATTTTTGCATAGACCCATAATGGAATCAGGGTACTGATACACATCACCACAAGAAATACCGGAATTTCTTTTCCCATGTGTACCAGCATAATTAGTGAACCTGCACTAATCGGTAAAAAAGCAAAGGCACTTTCTTTCATGATTTTATTGTTGGTGTCGACTAAACGCGCAGGTAATTTGTGGACATTTCTCCAGATAAGCAAAGTCAGCAATAAGCCAATCAAGCCAACCAAATTACCCAGTTCAGGATGCTTAAATTGTGTCATTAACCATACTGCTCCCTCACGAAAGCAGATGATTAATGCCAGTGTACCAATCCATGCCGGCCAGTCGATTGTTTTTATCCAGTCCATTTTTACCAAACTTTAAAATTATACTTATCACGTTTTAACCGATTTATCTTTTGATTTCAAATTCCTCTAAGGGTCTTTTAAATTGTAGGGCTTTTTTTCCCAGAATTTCATCAATCGGTAAATGCGCTTGTTTAATCAGTTGCTCCAGCTTTTGTGGTGCAATAATGACGTGTAAATGCAGGTTGCCTTCATCATCATGATTTTCGGTTTGAATGACATTTAAGGCATAAAGTTGGGTACGCAATTTTCCATATTCGGGTTTTAACACCAGCTCAAAACTTTGTAATTGTCCCATCAAGCATTCTTGAACCGCTTGGCGTAACAAATCTATGCCTTGATTGGCATGCGCAGATACATAGACACGATCAGGCAAATGCGGTTTGGCATACACAATTTTGGCATCTTCACCACTCAGATCAATTTTGTTATAAACGCGCAATACCGGAACATTCACGCCAATTTCTTTTAAAACCGATTCTACGGCTTCAATTTGTTCCAGCATGTCGGGACTGCTGGAATCGATGACATGCAGCAGCAAAGTAGCTTCGACCGTTTCCTCAAGCGTGGCTTTAAAGGATTCCACCAAGGCATGCGCGAGGTTACGGACAAAACCTACGGTATCCGCCAGAACCAAAGCCCCAATCCCATCCCAATTTAAACGGCGTAAAGTCGGATCTAGGGTTGCAAAAAGTTGGTCTGCCGCATAAACGTCAGAGCGCGCCAATAGGTTAAATAATGTCGATTTCCCCGCATTAGTATAACCGACAAGAGATACTGTCGGAATAGCGGCTTTCTGGCGTGCAGAACGACCTTGTATACGGGTTTGACGCACCTTTTCCAGCTTGTCTTTGAGTTGTCCAATCCGTAAACGAAGTAAACGACGATCCGTTTCCAGTTGGGTTTCACCCGGTCCGCGTAAACCAATCCCGCCTTTTTGACTATCTAAACTGATGCCGCGTCCGACGAGTCGTGAAGACAGATAATCCAGTTGTGCCAATTCAACTTGAAGCTTCCCTTCATGCGTACGTGCACGTTGGGCAAAAATGTCCAGAATAAGCCGGGTACGATCAATCACGCGGCATTGAATCA
>JBLZXS010000314.1:0-10448 GCA_050285325.1 Acinetobacter sp. | reverse complement strand
CCCAGCAATATAATCTGGACATTCTGGTTGAACATGCTAATCAGCAGTTAGCCATGTTATCGCAGCGCTATACCCTGAAGCGTTTAGAGCATTCCTTAAGCCTCGCGATTGTCGATCATGACATGGATGGTGAAACCCGTTCAGTCTCTTCGCTCTCGGGTGGGGAGTCTTTTTTGACTGCGCTCGCCTTGTCACTTGCGATTGCCAATATGGCCTCGGGTTCGATGAAAATTGAATCGCTGTTTATTGATGAAGGTTTTGGGACTTTAGATGCATCTTCTTTATATATGGTAATGAATGCCCTGGATCAATTGCAAAGTCAGGGACGCAAAGTGGTGCTGATCTCGCATATTCAAGAAATGCACGAACGCATTCCTGTGCAGATTCAGGTCAAGCCTTTAGGTGCAGGTGCAAGTACCATTCAAGTAGTTGGGTAATTTTAAAATCCGAAAATCATAAAAAAGCCTAGAAAATGCTCCAGGCTTTTATTTGCAAAAAACTATGCCATAGGACGCAGGGTCAGAATCTGTTCACTGCGCCCGAAGGGTCCGGAAACATCATGCAACACGGAACTGGTTAGACCGATACCATCGTCGCCATATTGCTGCATGGTTTCCAGACCCAGCCACTGACCCTGCGGTAAACGGTGCATATGGATCTGTAAATCCAGATTAGGAAAGCCCCAGCTAAAAGGTGTTTCTTGACGTGGCACAATGCCATTGGCAGTATCGACCATCCCCATTAAGCGGACAAAATCGCTGGTCGGTTCACCTTCAACCATGTCATGTGGCGTTCGTAACCAAACAATGCCCTTGCCTGCACGGCGCTGATGACTTCGCGCTTCTATCGACTGAATATACCCACCCGGCCACTGACGAATTCCTTCCCACACTGGCGCATGTTCAGGTGCATTTCCATGCGCATCTTCCAAACCTTTTATCAACTGGCTATTTTGCGTCATCATGCGCCAGGTACGTGCAACGATACAGCTTTTACCCTGAGCCTTCATTTCTGACTCAATCAGCTCAATGGTTTTTCCGGGGCGAATGACTTTGGTGGTGATACTAAACTCCCCGGCAGGAATCAGACCTAAAATATCTAAACTGATCCGGCCAATACGCATATCATTTCGTGGAGAAAACTGGTCTAATTCCGCACAAATGATACCTGTCGCTGGCGCCATATGCTGCTCATGCTCATTCCATGCCCCTTGCGCCAGTATGGTTGAGCGGTAATGTGCCGTGACTTCTCCAGCCACATCCGTATTTCGCCCGATCAGTTGATAATATGCCGTCATACACTTCCCTATTTTCTTGGTCGAATCAATCATTTTTATACAGATTATGTCCTTAGACAGTTCCTTTTGTACTCAACTTTAGTGGAAAGCTCAATTTTTAAAGCAAAAACTGAACCCTAAAGTTCAGTTTTCAAAATAATCAAAATGGATGTAAGTATTCTTTAGTTGGAATAATCCCGTGCACCAAACAATGCCGTTCCCACTCGAACCATGGTTGAACCTGCTGCAATTGCCTCAGCCATATCGCTGGACATGCCCATGCTTAACGTATCCCAGTCTTCAGGATGTGCATGTTCTTTTTTAACGGTATCAAAAAGTTGTTTTGCATCTGCAAAAGCCTGGCTATTGTGGGGTGCGGGAATCACCATCAAACCGCGCAATTTTAAATGGGGAAGCTGGCTAATCTTTTGAACCAGTTCCGCCACTTCATTTGGCTGACAGCCATCTTTAGTCTCTTGCGCATCAATATTGACTTGTAGACAGATATTCAGAGGTGCTTGAGAGGCTTCACGCTGACTGGATAAACGCTCGGCAATGATTAAACGATCTACCCCATGTACCCATGCGAAACTTGCAGCCAAATGTTTGGTTTTATTGCGCTGCACATGTCCAATGAAATGCCACTCGATGTCCAAATCATTTAAAGTTTCAATTTTATCCAAGGCTTCTTGCAAATAGTTTTCTCCAAATGCGCGCTGCCCGGTTTGGTACATTTCATATAGCGACTCACTTGGATGAGTCTTCGAAACAGCCAGTAACTGTACGGTTTCCGGCTCACGCTGGGCCTGTTTACAGGCATCTTCAATTTGCTGTAAAACTTTATTTCGTGACGCTTGAAGACTATTCATTGACGAGGTTCTCATTTTCGTTCATCTTTTTTTACTTTCCCTTTAAACTAACTGTTGGTTAAGCTCTGGGAAAGCCTTATTATTCTAACAAAATAAATAACATTTAAATGATCTCGGGGAAATTATGGACATCACTGAACTTTTAGCCTTTTCTGCTAAAAATGGGGCGTCAGACTTACACTTATCAGCGGGTATGCCACCACTCATCCGTGTCGATGGCGAAGTCCGTCGTATCAACTTACCCGCTTTAGAACATAAAGAAGTACACAAACTTGTGTATGACATCATGAACGATAAACAGCGTCGTGATTTTGAAGAAAAGTTAGAGACTGACTTTTCTTTTGAAGTACCCGGTGTGGCACGTTTCCGTGTCAACGCATTCAACCAGAATCGTGGTGCTGGTGCAGTATTCCGTACCATTCCATCAAAAGTACTGACCATTGAAGACCTTGGCATGGGTCAAATCTTCAAAGATATTTGTAATTTCCCACGCGGTATTGTTCTAGTGACAGGTCCAACGGGTTCTGGTAAATCCACCACCCTTGCTGCGATGGTGGATTATATCAACGACAACCGCTACGACCATATTTTAACGGTCGAAGACCCGATCGAATTTGTACACGAGTCGAAAAAATGTCTGGTCAACCAGCGTGAAGTCCACCGCGATACCCATGGCTTTAACGAAGCATTACGCTCTGCCCTGCGTGAAGACCCTGATATTATTCTTGTCGGTGAGATGCGTGACCTTGAAACCATCCGTTTGGCATTGACTGCCGCTGAAACCGGTCACTTGGTTTTCGGTACGCTACATACCACCTCTGCAGCAAAAACCATTGACCGTGTGATTGACGTATTCCCAGCCGAAGAAAAAGACATGGTTCGTGCCATGTTGTCTGAATCCTTACAAGCCGTGATTTCTCAAACATTATTGAAGAAAAATGGCGGCGGTCGTGTTGCAGCACATGAAATCATGATTGGTATTCCTGCCATCCGTAACCTGATTCGTGAAAATAAAGTGGCACAAATGTATTCTGCCATTCAGACGGGCGCCAACTACGGTATGACTACGCTCGATCAAAGCCTGAAAACTCTGGTCGCTAAAGGTATTATCAGCCCGCAAACTGCCCGCACCATGGCAAAACAACCAGAATCATTCTTATAAGTTTTAACGAATTTGGGGCCAAGTTATGGATTTTAACGACTTACTGAATTTAATGATTCAACAACAAGCATCCGACTTATTTATTACTGCTGATGTTGAACCATCGATGAAAATTAATGGTCAGATTGTTCCAATTGCAAAAACCAAGATGACTGGTGAAATTGTCGGGCAACTTTTAAACTCGATTATGAGCGAAAAGCAACGTAAAGAGTTTGCTGAAACCCGTGAATGTAACTTTGCTATCAGCAACCGCGACAAAACTGCCCGTTTCCGTGTCAGTGCATTTCAACAGCGCGATGAACCTGGAATGGTATTACGTCGTATCGAAACTGTTATTCCCACTATGGACCAGCTGAAGTTACCGCCTATTTTAAAAGAATTGGCCATGACCAAACGCGGTATCATCATGTTTGTGGGTGCAACCGGGACAGGTAAATCGACCTCTTTGGCTTCCATTATTGGTTATCGCAACCAGAACTCCAAAGGTCATATCATTACCATTGAAGACCCGATTGAATTTATTCATGAGCACGCAGGCTGCATCATTACCCAGCGCGAAGTCGGTATTGATACTGACTCTTTCGAAATTGCTTTGAAAAATACCTTGCGTCAGGCGCCTGATGTTATTTTGATTGGTGAGATTCGTTCGCGTGAAACTATGGATTATGCAATTGCCTTTGCTGAAACCGGTCACTTGGTGTTTGCCACCCTGCATGCCAACAACGCCAACCAGGCCATAGACCGTATTATTCACTTCTTTGATGCTGACCGTCATAACCAATTGTTTATGGATTTATCACTGAATTTAAAAGCAGTGATTGCGCAACAGCTTATCCCTTCTGTTGATGGACAATCTCGTCGTGCAGCAATTGAGATTTTAATCAACTCGCCTTTAATTGCAGACATGATCCGTAAAGGTGATGTACATGAAATTAAAGAGTTGATGAAGCGTTCACGTGAACTGGGGATGCAAACCTTTGACCAGGCTCTGTTTGACTTGTATAAAGCCAAACAGATTACCTATAAAGATGCATTAAAACATGCGGATTCACCCAACGACCTACGGTTGCAAATCAAGTTGTCCGAAGAAGGTGGAGATCGCTTATTGCATGCAAGCTCGAACATCACCTTCGATGGTCAAGCTTAAAAGCAAAAAAAAACAGGCTTCAAATGAAGCCTGTTTTTTAACTGATTTGAAGTCAGCATTATTTTTTACGATATGCATCCTGGCATTCAGGTGCATCACAATAACCATAAAGATTTAAAGAGTGACCTGTCAAAGTAAAGCCATACTTTTCAGCCACTTCATGTTGCTGATGTTCAATTACATCATTGGTGAATTCAACGACTTTGTTACAATTCTGGCAGACAATATGATCATGGTGATCTTCTTGCATAATTTCGAAAACTGAATGATTGTTTTCAAAATGATGACGCTGAATAATACCCGCAGCTTCAAACTGTGTTAACACGCGGTACACAGTTGCTAAACCGACATCTTCACCTTGTTCAAGTAAAGTTTTATAAATGTCTTCTGCGCTTAAATGATGTTGTCTTGAATTTTCTAGTAATTCCAATATTTTTATTCGTGGAAGCGTAACTTTAAGTCCAGCTTTGCGTAAATCTTGATTTGAAATAGGCATGTAAAAAGGTCTCTCAACAAATTTAAAGTTGGAATATGCAACAAAGTTTAGATGCAGTATGATCTATCCGTGGATCAAATGCATCATAATTAATTTGGGATAGTGTAGCAAAATGCAAAAAATCATGTTGGCGTTGTTCGTCACTTCACTGCTCGCAGGCTGTTCGACCTTGGGCGTGTATAAAGTTGATATTCCGCAAGGGACACCATTAACTCAAGCACAAGCTTCAAAAATTCAGGTCGGTATGAGTCACCAACAAGTTCGCTTCTTGCTCGGTAGCCCTACAGTTTCAGATCCAATGAATCCTTTACGTTGGGACTACATCTACGACTACACACCAGGAACATATGCTAAAAAAGCCAATATTCCTGCAGCTCACGGTCAACATTTAAGAATTTACTTCGATCAAACGGGTACTGTTATAAAGATTGAAGGATTGGAAACCATTCCTGAATCTCAGCCAGGCTTACCGGGATCAAAAGAAGCGATTCTAACTGCGCCCCCACTATAGCCGCTTTAAAATAAAAATAAACCCCTCAATGAGGGGTTTTTCTTATCACTTCAATTGTTTAAAGCGATTTCCGCGACAATACAGTCCAACCGGATTTTCTGCAGCCCGTTTTCGGCGAATATCTTTCGGATTGATGGTTAATGCCCGATAAATCTCGACCCGATCACCCGCTTGTAATATTTGATGCTGATCTTGTAAACGCACCCCAAAGATTCCCAATAAAAGTGGTTCGGGTAAATCAATCTTTGCCCGAATAGCACTTTTATCAATCGCCTCTAATGCTGTCATACCCGGTTGAAAAGGCACCGCAATATGAAACTGTTGATCCTGAGTCGCATATGCCACCCAAACCTGTTGTATCTCACTCATTAGAGCAATTGTCCAATAATGGCAACGATCGCCAAGATGATTGATACAGGCAGAATCACGCGCACTGCAATACGCCACAAGTTATAAAACATTTCATTGCTGAAATTCATGGACTTGCGCAAATGGCTAATTTTCATGATCCAGCCAGCAAAAATGGCATAAATCAAGCAAATTACTAAGCCCCAAAGCATCAGGAGCGTATTAAATACCGGACTTACTGCAGGAATAGCCCAAATGAACACGGCAGCCAAGATGATGAGCCATTGAATCGCGACATTCAATTGACGCTGCAATAACTGTTCACGTGCCATTTGTAGCAACAAGGCAGCTACACTTACCACAGCAAGCACGAATGCAAAACCTGGAATTTGCGCATTCGCAGCAAAGAACCCAAAAGCAACCACTGCGAATAACTGCGCAATCCAAATTGGTAAGGCGGTTTTGGTGGCCACCTCTTGTTGTTTTACTGTCGCTAAACTACTTTGCCAGTACAAGCCCATACCCAAACCGCTGGCAACCAGCGCCAATACAGTCGCACTGCCCCACTCACTAAATTCTACCGGGGTCACTTGCCAAGCAGACAAAGCAGTTCCCATCACATTTGCTAGAATTAAAGATGCTAAAACACCAAGCACACTTAAAATAACAATCATTATTCGAGGTGCAAATGAAAGTGCCACTGCAACAATCGCCAAACCAATGAACAACAGGTTTGACTCAATCCCCATGAACGCAAAATGACCCAACAACTGGCTCGCATTGGCCAGCATGCCACCCGCCAGGAAAGGAATAAAAACCACGGCTAACCAACCGACTAAACGCCATTTCTGCGACGCATCTGCATCACGCGTTAAACCGGACAATGCATTTAAAGCAGTGGTTTTTGAGCGCTTTGCCAAGGCAATTTCTAAATAACAGATCGGTAATGCCAAAATAAGCATAGTACCTAACCATAACAACCAAAAATCAAGTTGACGCTCAACTTGAATTCCAACAACCGGTGCTAACGTGGCAATGATGATAAAAGATAAACAAAATGCCATCAGCGGCGATAGCCATCGTGACATAGCATTGTCCTGCATGATGCGTTCCTAAAAAAAGTCTATCGCTATTTTGCCTTTGTCATGGGGGAAAATCAAAAAGAAAAAGCAAACCACCATTTTTGATGATTTGCCGCGCAAGATTATTATTACTCTTAATTGTTGTTATCTCGTCTATCTTTTTTATGAAAAGAAACGAGCAAACCAGTTTTTGCCTTTTTTCTGTTCTTTTTCTTTAATAATACCCATCATATTTTCTTTCACCGCGCCCACATAATCCGCATCATCGTGCTGAATGTGATTAATTAGCCATTTTGAAAGCACTTCATGCAATTCACCTTCAATGGCTTGTCCCATTTCAAAACGGTCACGGTATGACTCAATCTTTTTAATAAATAAATCATGTACACGTTTATGCGGTACGCGATATTTATAACCCGCTTCTTCTTGTAAAGACTCCTCAAAAGTAAAATGTGATTGGGTATAATCAATAATATTTTCAAGAATTTGTTTAATACGTTCACGATCGGTATGTTGAGCCACATCATCAATTTCATTGATGTAGTCCAAAATTCGCTTGTGTTGATCGTCAATCACATCGATGCCAGTATTATATTCTGGAATCCATTTCATTTTCATTACGACCACCTATTCAATATAAACGATTCATCACATAAATTGATAATATATTGATTTTTAACAAATAAAAATGAACTAAAACAGTTGGTTTTAATGAATATACTTAGATTATTACTTAAGCACATGATATCTATTGTTTTTAATATTAATCCCAATCAAAAGGATAAAGTATTTTTTAACCAATATAACCACAAAATAGGATTATTAATGATCAAAAAAATCCTTAAATAACGATTAAGTTATTAAAAAATAAAATACTTAATTTAAATTTTTAAGTAAAAATAGGTGTAAAATAAAATAGCTTGATATGATTTTAATTTTCACAATAAATATATTATAAAATTTTAGTATTATAAAAATACAGTTTAAAGTATATAAATTTTATTATCAGGTTCATCAAAGGAATTAATATTTAAAAAACACTTCACCCATAAAGCAAAAATCTATAAAGATATTTAATGGAAAATCTTTATAGATTTACACATATTTAGCTTGTATTAACTAATATTGATCTGCTTTGGTGATTCTTTTTAATTCTGGATTTAATCTTTCACGCTCAAGCCGTTCTACATGGGTCAGCTGTTTTCTAATCGGACGCCCATCTTGAAATAAAATCATCTCTCCAGGCTCAAAGGCTGTCCACACTTCATTTTGCGTTAAAGGCTCTGTAGTAATCACCGCGACTCGATCTTCAGGTGTCGTCACCTGACTGAAATCAACTTCTACATCCAGATCAATTAATTGAGCCGGTTTAAATGGGTATTCTCGTACCAGCCAATGCAATTTGGTAATCGCATAACTAAATAAAGCCTGACCATTCGATAAACAAAAATTAAAGGTGCCATGTTCTGCTATTTTTGGAGAAATTTCTGCCAATAAATCAAAAATTTGATCGAGTTTCGGTTCATGATAACCAAACTTATGTACCAATTGATCGAGTAAAAAACAGAAAGCGCGTTCACTGTCGGTATTTCCAACCGGAGTAAAACGACCGGACAAGGCTGGATTGTAATCGTGTAAATCACCATTATGGGCAAAAATCCACTGTCGCCCCCACAGTTCGCGACTGAATGGATGTGAGTTTTCCAGATTAATTTTGCCCTGTGTGGCCTTACGGATATGCGCAATCACATTACGTGATTTGATTGGATAGTTACGCACCAATTCAGCGATCGGAGACTCAACTGCTGATTGATTGTCGACAAAAAGTCGGCAAGCTTTATCTTCAAAAAACGCAATACCAAAACCATCGCAATGATCGGAGGTAATGCCGGCACGTTGAGAAAAACCACGAAATGAGAAAGTCACATCCGTTGGGGTAGCACAATTCATTCCGAGCAGCTGGCACATAAGTTTTAATCAAACAGCAAATACATGATTTTTCTATTTTGCATACTCAACAGGACATTGTAAATCTCAATTCACGATAGTTATTCCGATTTTATTGATTAGTTTAAAAATAAGCTTTTAATCACTATCATATTGAACTAGTTAAAATAGCAGCCACAAAAAAAGCCTCACAAGGAGGCTTTTTAAAAATCACGGTTTAATGCTTGGCACGGTTGGTAATTAAAGTCCCTACCCCATGATCAGTGAAAATTTCTAGCAAGGTTGCATGCGGTACTCGACCATCCACAATATGTGCGCTGACTACCCCACCTTTAACAGCATCTAGTGCACAACCCACTTTAGGAATCATGCCGCCGTAAATTACGCCGGTTTCAATCAAACGATCCACTTCTTGTGTAGTCAAACCAGTCAGCAGATTTTTGTTTTCATCTAGCACACCGCTAATATTGGTCAGAAGTATGAGTTTCTCGGCGCCTAAAGCTTCCGCGACTTTACCTGCAACTAAATCGGCATTGATGTTGTAAGTATTACCTTCATCATCTACGCCTAAGGGTGCAATCACAGGGATGAAATCGCTGTTCGTGAACATCTCAAGAACGTCCGTCTTCACCCCAACCACTTCACCCACCAAACCCAGATCAATCTGTTTTACTGTACCATCTTCAGCGGTTTTCTCCATCAACAGCTTTTGTGCGCGGAGTAAATTACCATCTTTACCGGTTAAACCAATGGCACGACCGCCATGCTGATTAATCAGGTTGACGATGGATTTATTTACACTGCCGCCCAAAACCATTTCAACCACTTCCATGGTGGCAGGATCAGTCACACGCATCCCGTCAATACGGTCAGATTCACGACCGAGTTGCTTCAAGAATGAGTCAACTTGCGGACCACCACCATGCACCACGATTGGATTTAAACCGACAGTTTTCAACAATACAATGTCACGTGCGAAAGAGCTTTCAAGCTCCGGATCGGTCATTGCGTTGCCACCATATTTCACTACTAGCGTCTTACCCGCAAAACGTTGAATGTACGGCAAAGCTTCAGTCAGAATTTGTGCTTTGTCGATGCCAGTATGCTGATGTGGCATTCGCCTCTCCTTATTGAGCATCTAAAATGTCTTGTGCGATTTTAGGATATCGGTCACGTAACATGGAAACAAATATGTGTCGAATCGCGCTTAATCTTACAGAATTGTCCGCATCAAAGCGCACCGTAAAATATTCGCCGGTATTCGATGCTCGAATAATGCCAAATCCATCTTCAAAATCAAGTCGTACCCCATCAATTTTACTTAATTGTGCACCTAAATCCTGACTTTTAAGTTCCACATCGTGTAAGACCTCGGCAGGCTCTTCGCCCTGGGTACTAATATAGATATCTTCAGTACAACTGCGTTCAGGATATGCCTGCAATGCTTTTGACAGGGTTAAACCCGGCTGTTGACTTAAATATTCCAATACTCTTAACGCTGCATATAAACCATCATCATAGCCAAAACCGCGCCCGTCATTAAACACATAATGACCGGCATATTCTCCACCAAACACGGCTCTGCCTTGGGACTGCGACATGTAAGTCCG
>JBLZXS010000313.1:0-6141 GCA_050285325.1 Acinetobacter sp. | reverse complement strand
ATAAAACCAGTGCCGCCAAGGTGGCACCAATTACTTGAGAAATAATATAAGGAATCAGGTCTTTGGCATCGAACCGGCCACCAAACCATAAACCTATACTGAAGGCAGGGTTAAAATACCCCCCTGAAATATGACCTAAGGCATAAGTACCGGTTAACACGGTTAAACCAAAAGCCAGGGACACACCGGCAAAGCCTATACCTAGATCGGGGAAGGCTGCTGCAAGCACCGCACTGCCACATCCACCAAAGACCAACCAAAATGTTCCAAATAATTTGGCTAGATATTTATTCATTTTATTCTTCAGATATTATTGTTAATTTTTAATCATTCAATGGGACATTTTATATTTATCGAGGAATTAAAAATTTCTTAATCCAGATATGATGAATAGACAGGACAAGCGCATAAAAAGGATTTAATTTTTAGAATATTGTTGTTGGCGCCATTGTTGCGGGGTAATGCCTGTCCATTGTTTAAAAGCACGCTGGAAGGCACTTTGTTCAGAATAACTTAGCAATAATGCAATTTCTTGCAGACTTAAATGCGGATCTTTTAAATATTGTTCTGCCAATAAGTGTCGAACTTCTTGCATACGCTGCTGGTAAGTAGCGCCCTGCTGTTGCAAATGGCGTTGCAACTGGCGTACAGACATCCCCAATTGTTCGGCAATTGGTTCAATTTGATAGAGGTTTTTTTGCAGACCGGTCAAGATGGCTCTTTGCAGACGATGATCAAGCTGAGTGGAGTTGGGAAGCTTATCGAGTAAAGCATGCGCTTGCTGCATCAGTAAATGCTGTAAGGTTTGATCACCTTGATGAAAGGGTTTGGCCAGTTCTTGAAGGGGTATAATAATCTGGGCAGTGGGTTGAGAAAAGCGGACTTTGCAATGGAAATACTGCTCATACAGCGCGATATTTTTTGGAGCCGGATGGACAAAATGAACCTCGTGTAAATGTATATCTTCAAACTCCATGAAGTGTTTAACAAACTGCAGCATTAATGCGATAGCAATTTCATGGGTGACTTGGGTGGTCAAATGAACAGGAATTTCTCCCCAGCCAATCGCCAAATAATCTCCAAGCATATTGACATGTAAGCTACTGCCATCGTAAACCAGACGATGAAAATCATGATAACGATATAAAGCTTCGCCCAAGGTGTTACAAGACAGCGCAATATAAGCAATAATTCCGAGATGCTTGGGTTGCATATGTTCGGCAATGTCCAGACCTAAGGTCGCAATTTGGACGTGTTGTTCTATATCTGTCAGTAACTCGCGCCAAAGGCTAAAGTCGAAACGTTCAAGATTTTGAACCTGTTCCAGTTTTTCAGAAATAGCGAGACCCTTAGCTTGACTATAAGCGTAAAGTAAATGCCCGAGTCCACCGTATACCGAGCCTGTATAGTCTTTTGATTGTTGCATCTTAATCTTTTTGTTGTCGTAATTTGTCAATGAAGTTTTATTTTAGGGTCAATATTTAGCACAGTTCATTGCCTATATTCAAGACAGGATAAGGAGAAAGTAGATATGTGGAAAGGTTTTCTGGTTGGATTAGTAGTGGCCAATGGCTTTGAATGGGTCGCTCACAAATATATTTTGCACGGTACCCATCGAAGTGGGAAACCGCGTTATAGCCCTGTCCCTGACAGTATGAAATCGCATTGGGAGCATCATCGTGAAGTCCGAAAAACGGATTTTTATGACCATGGCTATGTCGAAGGTATTTCAAATTGGCGTACGAAAAATGAAATCATTTCTCTGGCAGTGGTGGCGACCAGCACCAGCTTAATGTTTTATCCTGTCTCGAAAGGCATGGCTCTCGCTGCGGTCTATAGTGCCTGCAATTATTATTATATTCATCGACGGGCCCATTTAGAGTCGGATTGGGCAATGAAAAAAATTCCCTGGCATTATGATCATCATATGAACTCAAATCAGGATGCAAACTGGTGTGTGACCAAGCCCTGGTTTGATTATGTGCTGGGAACTCGGGTAATTTCATCCCAAGATTTACAAGAACAGAATCCGTTAGGCATCGCATTACCTCAAGCTATTGCCAAGCTATTGAATTTTGTCGCAGATAGTTACTTTCCGGCAAAATGGGTAGAAAGATTACCTGAAGAATCAGCGAAGCTATAAAGGATTTTATTTTATGCTGTTTTAAATGCTAGAGAATTACACTGATCTTTTGAGCTAAAATACACGCTGTAGATGGCTTTTTTAACTCATGTCGTAAATTGTCAATGTTTTCGGCATGGATAGTCAATATTTTGCTTATTTTTTACTCTATATTTGCCGCATCGTTAAGTAGTAAGATAACTTGACGGTGAATAGATATGTCTTTTGTTTTACGTTTCAAGAAACCGCGCTGTAGTTTTCTTGGTTTATAGGGAGTCTTAAAGACTCCTTTTTTTTATCTCAAATTTTATTATTGCTTTATTAAAATAAAAAAGAGTGTTATTAAAACACCCTTTTTAAGCTTGATCACAGCAAAAAATTAAAGACGCATTTCAATACCTTGAGCTGCCAGATATTGTTTTGCTTCAGGAATCGTGTGTTGACCAAAATGGAAAATAGAAGCGGCCAAAACTGCATCGGCTCCGCCTTGTAAAATACCATCTGCCAAATGCTGTAAACAGCCGACCCCACCTGACGCAATAGTGGGAACATTCACGCGATTATTGATTTGACGCATTAACTTAAGATCATAACCGGCTTTGGTCCCGTCTGCATCCATCGAAGTAATCAGTAGTTCACCCGCACCATATTCGGCCATTTTAACAGACCATTCAATGGCATCAATCCCGGTCGGTTTACGGCCGCCGTGAGTGAAAATTTCCCATTTATTGTCCCCGGTTTTTTTCGCATCAATCGCGACCACAATACATTGTGCGCCAAAGCGTTGCGAAGCTTCCTGAACAAATTCCGGATTAAACACTGCTGCCGAGTTAATGCTGACTTTATCTGCACCGGCATTCAGCAATAATCGAATATCTTCGACTTTACGTACTCCGCCACCCACGGTTAATGGAACGAATACACTTTCTGCCATACGTTCAACTGTACGGTAAGTGGTATCACGGCCGCTCGAGGTTGCAGTAATGTCTAAGAAGGTAATTTCATCGGCACCCTGTTCGTTATAACGGCGTGCAACTTCGACCGGATCACCTGCATCACGAATATCAAGGAATTGAACGCCTTTCACCACTCGACCATTATCTACGTCAAGGCAAGGAATAATACGTTTAGCAAGCATAATTTTTTCCAAAAATAACAGCCGATTATGAAACTTCGCTACTAAGGTGCTACACCTTGGTAGTTGGAGCAGGTATTCTATCAAAATTATGTAAGTTTTTTTGCAGGTTTTCTATGTCGGTTTATACCACTTTGACTTTACAGGAAGTTCAGGCTTTTGCAGCACCTTATGGATTGGAGGTGGTTGACCTGATTCCCATTCAAGGAGGTATTCAAAATACAAACTATTTTTTAGTTTGTGAAAACGCCAAACAGTATGTGCTGACTATATTTGAAGAGATGGATGAACAAGGTGCAGGGGAGCTGGTGCCGGTACTTGAACATTTGGGTAAACAGGGTTTGGCCGTACCCGTACCATTAAATTATGCAGATAAAGCCATTCATACGCTTAAAAATAAACCGGCTCAAATTGCCCCACGCATGATGGGTCAGCATCCGATGCCCTCAACTCTGGAACAGGCACAAGCGATTGCGATTGCTCAGGCAAAAATGCATGTGGCGTTACAAGATTTTCCTTTGGAGCGTGCGGAATACCGTAATCATGATTATTGGTTACAAGTCGCTAAAGAATTAAAGCCGACAATGAATCCTGCGGATGCTATTTTATTGAGTGAGGTTTTGGGTCTGTATGATGCTTTAACTGCGGTCTATCCTAACCGCCCTAAAGGCTTTATTCACTCTGACTTATTTCGTGACAATACCTTGTTTGAAGCCAATGAATTAACAGGTATTCTAGATTTCTACGAACTGAATAAAGATGAATTGCTGTTTGATATCGCAATTACTTTAAATGATTTCTGTACGGAATATCCAGACCTGCATTTAAATGAAGTGAAAGCACAAGCGTTCTTAGAAGCGTATGAAACCGTACGTCCATTAACCGATGATGAAAAGGCCTGTTTAGAGCTATATTTGGCGATGGCAGCAGCACGTTTTTGGCTGATGCGTTTACAAGTCGCACAAAAAAATGCACAACATGGACGTACTGGAGATGATATTTTGCAGAAAAATCCACAAGAGATGCGTAATATGCTGGTAGAAAGATTAAAATTTATTACGGCTTAATAGGAAATAGAAATGCGCGATCAGGGGCGATTAGTCGAATGGTTTGATGAGAAAGGCTATGGTTTTATTCAACCGAATGATAGCTCGAAAGATCGCGTTTTTTTACACATCAAGGATTTTGCTCGTCAAGGTCCACGTCCAATTGTTGGCTGTGCACTTGAATACACGGTATTGCTGGATGGGGAAGGGCGTTTCCGTGCGCAACAGGTGATGTATCTCAAAGCATCGCAAACTCAAAAAATACTGCCAAAACCAAAAAATGTGAAAGGACAACCACAAAAATTAAAACCCATGCAAATCGCATGTAGCGCCTATATTTTGGCTTTGGCTGTTTTCACCATCTCTGGATTATTAAATGGGCTGGCATTGTTATTTATCGTGATGATGAATGTTTTGACCTATTGGATGTATGCTCAAGATAAAGAAGCGGCGCTGTTGGGTAACCGCCGTGTACCAGAACAAACTTTACATATTCTATCCTTTCTTGGAGGCTGGCCTACCGCATGGCTGGCACAGGAAAAACTGCGTCATAAAACACAAAAACAACCGTTTAGAAAGATTTATTTTTGTACCATAGCCTTAAACATTCTTTTGATTTTATGGCTGATTTCTCCTTTAAATGTCCTGAAATTTTAAAGGAGAAGGATTACTTTAAAAGGTATAACAATGAATTATTCTATAGATCAAGATCCCAACCGTACTCTGACTTTAGTTCTTTATATCCTTTATATTATTGCAATTTTTACCGGTGGCTTACTTGCGGTATTGGCGCTGATTATTAACTATGCCAAACGCAGTGATGTACGCGGCTCTATTTTTGAAAGCCATTTTACATGGCAGATTCGTACTTTTTGGTGGTATTTATTCTGGAATATTATCGCGTTTATTCCGTTTATTTTTCTGTTTTTTACCGGACAAAATGCCGATATCTTTGCCGGTGTAGCCTTGGGTGCGACGACATTTTGTCTGGTGGTGATTACAGTGGCATGGATCTGGATTGTATACCGTGCCATTAAAGGTATTATTCGTTTGAATGACAATCAACCGATGTATCAATAACAATGTTTGATCATAAAAAGGCAGCGTAAAGCTGCCTTTTTAAATAGGATCATTATAGAAATTGGTGGGGTACCTCTCCCTTGCAGGACATCGTTTTTTATCGCCTAATTTAGTTTTCACCTCTCTGTGGGAGAGGATTGGGGTGAGGGTAATAGAGAGCAATTAAATTTTTAAGAACGGATTTGCTTATTTTTTTTCAAAAATTTCGGTTTCCATTCACTTACAATCACGCCCAATACCACCAAAGCGCCGCCAAGAATTGCAATGAGCCCTAAGCGTTCACCTGCAATACGGCCAATCAAGGCAGCCCAAACCGGCTCACCCGAATAAATAATCGCTGCTTGTGATGGATCAACTTCACGTTGCGCCCAGTTCATGACCAGTTGAATAACAGCACTGGCACAGCCTAAGCCGCATAGAATGCTCAGTAGAGGCCATGAAAATACCGGATTCCATGTTTCACCTACCAGCGGCATCATGCAAAAGGCAAACAGCGAGGCAAATCCCAGTTGAATCACCGTGACTCGACGCACATTGACTTTTCCGGCAAAAAAACCGATCAGAATAATTTCAAGGGCAATCGCGATTGAACCCAGAATAGTAATCAGCTGTCCAAAATTCAGCTGGATTTGACCGAAACCGTTACCCGTTAAAAACACCAAACCTAAAAATGCCAAAATGGCACCGCACCAGGTCATGATTTGTGGGGTTTTACGAAACAACAACCATAATAAAATTGGGACTAAAGGCACATATAG
>JBLZXS010000312.1:0-2225 GCA_050285325.1 Acinetobacter sp. | reverse complement strand
AGGTCAATCCAGACCAAATCTGGGTGAAGATCAAAGCCTCCATTAATAGTGGCATCTTCCAAACTACCGCGCTCTGTGGCGTAAAAGGCTTCAAGCATGCTGTCTTTTCCCTGCGCAGTATAGGTTAATCAATGGGTGTATTTTAGACAAGGAATTGAATAAAAACACTGATTGAATCGCTTATTTGTTAAAAAATCTCCTGAAAATTTACTTTATTAGTATGAGATCTTCAAAACATGGTGAAAAAATGACGAAATCAATCGCAATTTTTTGTGGTTCAGCTGTGGGTACAGATTCCATTTTTTTAGACACAGCGCAAAAAATGGGGCAAACCATTGCTCGGCAAGGCAAAACCCTGGTTTATGGGGGTGGTCGTTCAGGTTTGATGGGTATTGTTGCCGATAGCGCTTTACAGGCAGGTGGTAAAGTCATTGGGGTGATTCCAAATGCATTGGTCGACCGCGAGCTTGCGCATCCACATTTAACCGAATTGCATGTGGTTACAAATATGCATGAACGCAAGACCAAGATGTCTGAACTTTCTGATGCTTTTATTGCTTTGCCGGGTGGCGCGGGAACTCTGGAAGAAATTTTTGAGCAGTGGACTTGGGCACAATTGGGGATTCATTTAAAGCCATGTGCTTTTTTGAATGTGGAAGGTTTTTATGATGATTTGCTGAAATTTATTCAATTGACCACTGTAAAAGGTTTTACCCATCCACGCTTTTCCGACAGCATCATTGCTTCAGATTCAATTGAAGATATTTTAGAGAAATTTAATGCTTTTCAGGCACCACAACCGAAATGGGGAATGGCCGATCAGCAAGCGTTGGTGAAATAAAGATGAAAGTGATTACCGTTGCTGCTGCCATTATTTTAAATGATCAGCACCAGCTTTTAGTGGTACGTAAGCGCAATACTTCATGTTTTATGCAGGTCGGTGGGAAGCTGGAACCAAATGAACCCCCTGAACAAACCATGCTGCGTGAAATTCAGGAAGAAATTGGTTGTCAGGCATCGATTGAGCAATTTGTGGGTCGCTTTGAAACAGCCACAGCCAATGAGCCAGATCATTTATTGGTGAGCTATGTTTATCTGGTAACTTTGGATCATGCACCGAAAATTGATGCAGAAATTGCAGAAATGAAGTGGGTTGATTTAGATGATCAGCAAACCAAACTTGCCCCATTGACCACGGAAATTGTAATGCCGTGGGTGAAGCAGTTTTTAATCGAAAGCTCTGTCATCTAGTTTGCTTAAAAGGAAAATCATTTATTCTCTTGCGCCATATATGGCTCAGAAAGGTGAGGAATGTATTCCGCAAGGAGATGAGGGAAATCGGTATCCTTTATTTCCTAAAAGCAGAGCAGTCTTTAAACTTCCGCACTCGCGACACATGCAGCATATATTTTTTGACAGCCTAATTCCTCAAGCTTTTGTTTTAAAGCATGCAGGGAACTGCCAGTTGTTACCACATCATCTAAAATAAGCACACGGCGATAACGAAGTTTGGATGTGGTATTGATCTGAAACTGTTGTTCAATATTTTCAATACGTTCCAACCGGCTTAAGCCTTTTTGTGAATGTTGCTGTAAGCGGGTGATGGGTTGCCATATTGGAATATTCAGTGCTTTGGCCATGATTTTAGCCAGTACCAAAGACTGGTTGTAACCGCGTTCTAGCAGTCGTTCAGTTGAAATCGGCATCGGCACAATCGCTTGAATTTTTGGGAGGCGGAGTTGCAATAATGCGCCTGCAAGCAGGTTTTGAAAATGCAGCTGTTGCTCGTATTTAAATTTTTGAATAATCCGGTCAATCGGATAGTCATAATGACAGGCCACCTGAATATCCATTTCCTGTCGCTGAACCATACTTTTAGACCAGGGTAATTGTTGCCAGCAATCTTCACACAGTGAATGGTGGTGTTGTAAGTCTATTCCACAAAGTACGCAGGGGGAAATGCCTTGGATTGCTTTGTAAAGTAATGGGCTAATGAATTGCAGCATGTTTTTATTCTTCTTTTTATTTGATATTAATTTTACACCACATGTATGAAGGCTCAAGAGTTTTTATTGGATTTAATCACTCATTTTAAAATCTACAAAGCGTATAGCGACTCTTGCTAGGCCGGCATCCGTGCCGCTCATGTGATAGTTGCTACTTGATTAAACGTTTTATTTGTACTTGTTATCCACTCTGTTGTTTTAAAATTATTCTTTACACAT
>JBLZXS010000311.1:309-4837 GCA_050285325.1 Acinetobacter sp. | reverse complement strand
CCGTCTTTTACAAAGATTTTGATGGTGTTGCCAATAGCCTTATTTATCTGGGCAAATTCGACACTTTGCCAAAAGCATTTTCAGGCAATAAGCCCTTTAAGGTCACCATCTCAATTGATTCAAAATGACAGGAACGAACCCTATGTCTCATTACACACCAGCAACATCAAACCGTTTTCTTAGAAAAACTTTTGCTATTCTTACCCTGAGTATTGGAGCGTTAAGTATGAACCAAGTCACATTGGCTAATCAGGATTTAAAACTCACCACTCAATGGGACAAGACCTTTGTTCAAAGTAACAAAGTCGAGCATCAAAAAGTGACGTTTAAAAACCGTTATGGCATTACCCTAGCTGCTGATCTGTATATACCTAAAAATACTAAAGGCAAACTTCCAGCTATCGTGGTTGGCGGACCGTTTGGTGCAGTAAAAGAGCAATCATCTGGACTCTATGCGCAAACTATGGCAGAACGTGGCTTTGTCACTTTAGCATTTGATCCATCTTATACAGGTGAAAGTGGTGGTGAACCCCGTAATATTGCTTCGCCAGATATTAATACCGAAGATTTTAGTGCCGCTGTAGACTTTATCGGACTGCAACCCAACGTTGATCAAACCCGTATTGGAATGATCGGAATCTGTGGTTGGGGCGGTATGGCACTCAATGCGACGGCCATAGATAAGCGAGTAAAAGCTGTTGTCACAAGCACGATGTACGATATGACCCGAGTAATGTCTAAAGGGTATAATGATAGTGTCACACCAGAACAACGTAACAAAACGCTGGAACAGCTCAGTGCTCAACGTTGGATCGATGCAAAAAATGGAAAGCCTGCTTATCAATCTGCTTACAATAAATTAAGTGGCGGTGAAGCACAGTTCTTAGTTGACTATAATGACTACTACATGACGCCTCGTGGCTATCATCCTCGTGCAGTCAATTCAGGTAATGCATGGTCTATGACGACACCAATTTCATTTATGAATATGCCAATTTTGACGTACATTAAAGAAATTTCACCTCGCCCTATTCTTTTTATTCATGGTGAAAAAGCACATTCACGCTATTTTAGTGAAACAGCTTATGAGGCGGCAGCCCAACCAAAAGAACTCTATATTGTTCCTAATGCCAATCATGTTGATCTCTATGACCGTGTTGACATCATTCCGTTTGATAAGATGACCAACTTCTTTAATCAATACTTAAAGTAAAAATTATTTCAGCCAAGTTGAGTGGACTCACTCAACTTGGCTTTTTTAACTGAAAATCTAGGTGTTTGTCAGACCATGATGAGAAAAAAATATAAAGTTTCCCTAATCCTGTTTGTATTTGGTGTAGCTATACTACTTACTGCCTGTGCGACTTTAAATCGTCCACAATTTGGGAACTTACCCGAACAGGCACGTCTGGAACGAATCAAGCAATCTCCTCATTATGTACATGATGAATTTGCCTATCCTATTGCAACACCAATGCTACGTGATGGGGAAAGTACCCTAAAAATCTTCTGGGATAATTTCTGGGCAGAGGAAAAACAGACTGTACCTACGCAGGCTCTTCCAACTGTTAAGACTAATTTATTGGCATTAAATCCCCATCAGGACGTAGTAATCTGGCTGGGACATTCAGCCTATTATATTCAGTTGTCAGGAAAGCGCATTCTGATTGATCCTGTACTTAGTGATCATGCCGCACCTTTTTCATTTTTAGTGAAAGCATTTAAGGGAACAACTCTGTATAAACCAGAAGATATTCCTGAGATTGACTACCTACTCATTTCCCACGATCACTATGACCATCTAGACTATGCGACTGTCACCCAACTCAAGGATAAAGTTAAGAATGTTGTTGTACCACTTGGCATCGGTTCACATTTTGAATACTGGGGTTATCCTTTATCAAAAATCCATGAAAATGACTGGTTTAATACTCTGAGAACTGACACTGGGCTAAATATTCATACTTTACCTGCTCGTCATTATTCAGGTCGTACCTTTAGTCGAAATAAAACCTTATGGGCCAGCTATGCGCTAGAAACGCCGACCCACAAAATTTATTTTGGTGGTGACAGTGGCTATGGCCCACATTTTAAAGAAATTGGTACCAAGTTGGGCAATTTTGATATGGTGATGCTCGATAGTGGTCAGTACGACCCACGTTGGCCACTTATTCATATGATGCCAGAAGAAGCCATACAAGCAGCAATAGATTTAAATGCTAAAGCTATTTTACCTATGCATATTGGTCGGTTTGCCCTGTCTTCCCATGCATGGAATGAACCCTTTAAGCGTATTGCCAATGCCAGTAAAAATGCACCATTAACTTTGCTTACCCCCAAAATTGGGCAGCCTGCTTGGCTGGAGGATCAAGTAAATAAATTTTCACACTGGTGGGAAAATATTGAATAAATTATAGCTGCATCAAATTATACTGATCCACCGTAGGCTAAGAGCTGTATAGATTTTCTACTAAAAAATGGTTTGGATTATTCAAATATGTTACTATTTTAATAGTAGTAACTTTTGAGCTCAATAATTTTATATGGCTAAAAATACCAGTCTTGAAGTCTGTCCAATCGCAAGGAGCCTTTCAGTTCTTGGCGATGCTTGGAGCATGTTAATTTTACGCGATGCTCATGCAGGTTTTACGCGATTTGATCAATTTCGTAAAAGCTTAGGTATAGCACCGACTATGCTCACCAAACGCTTAGCGACATTGGTTGAAGAAAATTTACTGGAAAAAAGACAATATTCTGAGCATCCGCCACGTGAAGAATATTTACTTACCCAAGCAGGAAAAGATTTTTTACCTGTTTTGTTCGTGATTGGCGCATGGGGACGCAAGCATAAACCGTATGAAAATCCTGAAAAAATGCCTATATTCCTTGATACTGAAAATGGTACTGAAATTAAGCCTATCGTAATTGATCAAGAAACGGGAGCCAAAATTGGCACTCGCGCTATTCGTCAACAAACGCAATAATCTAAAAAGCACTCATATTGAGTGCTTTTTTATTAACGACTGCTTCATTCTTTTATTCAATTATATGTCCCCCCAACCACTGCGTATAACGGATTTCATAAAGGCCAATAAAACACTTTCTTTGGGCGTAGGTTCTTGACCTTTTGTAATATGATTTAATTGTTGGATGTACCACGGTAATTCCATAATACAGAGAACATCATTCTTTTTTATTTCAGTCTTAAAAAAGAGTCTTCCTCAATAAAGACACCTTAAAATCAGGCTATTTTTTGATTAAATTACACATGGGTAATTCCTAAAGTAAGCTTAAGTATTTGACCATTACCCTAAAAATAAAAACCTCTAATTCACTAAATCATTTGTATCTTAAGTTGCTCTATACATTCTCTTCTATAGCATTAAATACTTACTATCGAATTAATACTCAGTATGCAGGAGTCCTTTAGACTAGTTACTATCTTTTAAGTAGTAACTATTTTATTTTTAGATTATGATGATGAAATCGAGAAGAAACTGTTCAAACAGTTCTCCCACATTTTTAAATAAGGAACACGGTATGACGGCTAGAGTCGTTCTTATTACAGGTGCATCATCAGGTATAGGTTTAGCTACAGCAGAGCTTTTACATGCTGAAGGATTTATTGTTTATGGCACAAGCAGACGTACAAATATTGCATCAAAATATAAATTCCATCTAATTGAACTAGACGTAAATAAAGATGATTCAGTCGTTCAAACAATTGAAAAGGTTATTCAAAATGAAGGTCGGATTGATGTATTAATTAATAATGCAGGGTTTGCTATCGCACCAGCGGGAGCTGAAGAAAGTTCAATGCAACAGGCTCAGGCAATTTTTGATACTAACTTCTTTGGTGCGGTCAGAATGATACGAGCAGTAATCCCTGTTATGCGCCAACAACATTCTGGATTAATCTTAAATATCAGTTCAATTCTTGGGCTTGTACCGACGCCTTTTGGTGCACTTTATTCCGCATCAAAACATGCGCTTGAAGGCTATTCAGAGTCATTAGACCATGAATTAAGATCGCAAGGGATTCGAGTGTCTTTAATAGAACCTGCTTATACCAACACGTCGCTGGGTGTGAATTTACTTGAAGCAGATGCTAAAATCACAGTTTATGAAGAAATTCGTGAAAAATTACATCAACAAATGATAAAGGCAATTAACAAGTCAGATGACCCAAGTGTTGTCGCCAATACCATCTTAGCGGTCATAAACAGTCGAAACATTTTGCCGCGTTATACCGCAGGCAAAACAGCAAAACATTTGAAAAATTTGCGTAAATTCGCGCCAGTAAAAATCTTTGACACATTAATTCAGCGCAACTTGAGAGCTTAATGATGCTTATAAAACGCTAAAACAAAATTCGAAAAAATAGAGGTTCTAATATGAAAGCAGCCTACATTAACCGTTACGGTAATATCAATGATGTACTACTAGATGAACAACCCAAACCAGTTTTAACAAAAAATGAGGTACTCATTAAAGTACATGCAGCAAGTATTAACCCATTGGATTTAAG
>JBLZXS010000311.1:0-299 GCA_050285325.1 Acinetobacter sp. | reverse complement strand
AAAACCATTTTACCTGTTAAATTTCCATTTATTTTAGGCAATGATTTTGCGGGTATAGTAGTTGAAATTGGATCGAGTGTGACTCAATTCAAAGTAGGTGATGATGTCTATGCCAAGACGGATTTAAATGGTGCGTTTGCCGAATTTACTGTGGTTCAGCAATCTTCTCTCGCACTCAAACCTGATAATATATCTATGGAACTTGCCGCATCTCTTCCCCTTGTCTCCTTGACTGCATGGCAAGCACTAGTTGAAAATGCAAACGTTCAAGTAGGACAAAAAGTACTGATTCATGCAGG
>JBLZXS010000310.1:4737-7130 GCA_050285325.1 Acinetobacter sp. | reverse complement strand
ATTTCTTGAAGTTCACGATAGCTGATGCCATATTTACAATACCAACGAACAGCCCAAAGAATGATTTCACCTTGAAAATGTCGACCATGGAAAGGATTCATATGCTGCACCTTTAGCTAAAACAGTCTTCAGCTTACCATTCGTGGTTATTTGCAACAGTGCCCCCTAGACCCGCTTGATGATTATCATTTCCTGTCAGTAACATAGAACGCGTGACCGAACATGTGGGTCCCGCATAAAAATCAGTAAGCGTACTTCCCTCTTTGGCCATTTTTCTCAGATTGGGAGTAGAAATTTCTCCACCAAAAGGTTCAATATCTGAATAACCTAAATCATCTGCCACAATAACTAGGATATTAGGCTTCTTGGTTTCTACTGCATGGATATGATTACTTAAAAAAAATGCGGGTAAAAAAACTAAAAATGCTTTTAAATTCTTTCTCATATTTTTTTATCCATCCTGGATCTAAAGAATTATTTTAAACCTACAGTAATAGAGATTCGATTCTCTGAATCTCTATATATTTGATTTAAAGATTTACTTGTTTTGATTTCAGCATGTTCAGCGCCACATCGACAATCATGTCTTCCTGACCACCGACCATGCGGCGTTTACCCAGCTCGACCAGAATATCAAAGGCAGAAAGCCCGTATTTTTCCGCCGCCGTTTCAGTATGGCGCAGGAAACTCGAATAAACCCCGGCATAACCGAGGGCCAAGGTTTCACGATCGACCCGTACCGGACGTTCCTGCAATGGACGCACAATGTCTTCTGCGGCATCAATCAGGCGTTTCACGTCACAGCCATGGTTTAACCCCATACGTTCAACCGCTGCGATAAACACCTCAAGCGGTGCATTACCTGCGCCTGCGCCCATACCCGTGAGACTGGCATCAATCCGGTTACAACCATGTTCGAGTGCCACAATACTGTTGGCTACCCCTAAACTGAGATTGTGATGCGCATGCATCCCGGTTTCCGTTTCAGGATTCAGTGCCTCTTTCATGGCTTTGAATCGGTCGGCGATGTCATACATATTCATCGCGCCGCCCGAATCCACCACATAGATGCACTGCGCGCCATAGCTTTCCATCAGCTTGCCCTGCTCGGCCAAACCTTGCGGTGTATTCATGTGACTCATCATCAGGAAGCCAACCGTGTCCATACCCAGTTCACGGGCATATTCAATATGCTGTCTGGACACATCGGCTTCAGTACAGTGCGTCGCCACACGCACTACGCGTGCACCGGCATCATACGCCGCTTTTAAGTCATGAATGGTCCCAATCCCCGGCAGTAGCAAAGTTGCAACTTTTGCGTTTTTCACTTCGCTGGCTACCGCTTCAATCCATTCCAGATCGGTATGTGCACCAAAACCATAGTTGAAGCTTGAACCTTGCAAACCATCGCCATGCGCAACTTCAATACTGTCGACCCCGGCTTCATCCAGAGCCCGGGCAATCTGACGCACCTGATCGAGGGAATATTGATGGCGAATCGCATGCATGCCATCCCGCAAGGTCACATCTGACACATAGATTTTTCTTTCTTGATCAAACATTTCAATTCTCCTTACGCAATTTCTTCTTGTTGTGTCTGGCTTAAATGACTTTCGGCAAAACGCTCGGCCGCTGCCAGTGCGGCACTGGTCATGATGTCGAGATTGCCGGCATAGGCCGGCAGATAATGGGCGGCGCCTTCGACCTCTAAAAAGATCGACACTTTCAAGCCCGGCAGCTGACCTAAACTTGGAATATTCAGCGGTCGGTCGGCAGCAAATGCTTCAAACTGTACTTTCTGCTTTAAGCGATAGCCCGGTACATAGGCCTGTACCGCTTCAGCCATCTCTTGGACTGATTGGCGAATCGCATCCTGATCGGCACCGAGTTCAGCAAAACAATACACCGTATCGCGCATGATCAAGGGTGGTTCCGCCGGATTCATGATGATGATGGCTTTGCCTTTTTCTGCCCCACCGACCTGTTCAATGGCTTTGGAGGTGGTTTCGGTAAATTCGTCAATATTGGCACGAGTACCTGGTCCAGCGGACTTGCTGGCAATCGAGGCAATGATTTCGGCATAGTGCACTTTGGCCACACGGGAAACCGCATACACCATCGGAATGGTGGCCTGACCGCCACAGGTCACCATATTGATGTTCGGTGCATCCAGATGCTGATCCAGATTGACCACCGGCACCACATAAGGACCAATCGCCGCCGGGGTCAGGTCAATCACCTGTATGCCATATTGCTGCAACACTTGATTGTGATGCGCATGCGCGCCTGCCGAGGTGGCATCAAACACGATTTTAATGTCCTTGAAATTGGGCAGCTTGAGCAAGCCTTCGACACTCTCGGCGGTGGTGGCAAAGCCAAAACGGGCGGCGCGT
>JBLZXS010000310.1:0-4637 GCA_050285325.1 Acinetobacter sp. | reverse complement strand
GCTTGTAACGGACGACCACGTTTCACCATTTCATCCGCCAGCCACACCGCGGCATTCAGCGGATTATCCAGACAGGCTTTGCCCTGTCCTTGTGACACCACTTCCCCCTGACGGGTCATCTGCATCTGGCAATTCACCCAGTCCACATCAGTTAATGGTACTTTCTGCTGTCCCAGTACAAAAGCAGCACTCGAGGCATTGTCTGCCACCGTGTCCAGTAGGGAAATTTTCCAGTTTTCAATCCGGCTATCGACGACTTCAATCGCTGCCACGGCATAATCGGTGGCGGCGACAATGTCTTCAATCCTGTGCTGGGCCTGAGTTAAATCTGCTTTTAGAACCAAGGCAATTTCCGCTTCGACTTTCGGCTGAATCAGTTTTTGGAATGGAATGGTTTGACCATCTACAAATGCCATATCCTTAAACAACATGCCAAAATCGGGTGAATCCACTCCCAGCTGCTGTTGAACGGCAAAGGAAGTCAATCCAATTTTTTTACCGACCAAACGGCGGCCATTATTTAGTGCGCGCTGGGTATTGATATCCTGGATGGCGTAGGCCGTATCTACACTCGATCCTCCCGGGAGCTGATCGCGAATAGGCGCAATCGCTTGCTGGTTCTGCTCTGCTTGATAAAGCTGATCTGCCCATGTTGATAAAATTTGATCCATGCTTGTCACTCCTTATTTCCTTAAAATGACCAAACAAATTTAAGCCAGGTGGCATCACCTTTCGGACGATTCTCAACTTCAGTTTCTTTCAAGTATTTGGCTTCCAAAGCCCAACCATCTTTTTGATATTGAATGCCTGGACCATATGCCAAAGCTTGACCTTTAAAATCAATATCAACCTCATTTACTTCATCGGACTGGGTCTGTTTAAAGGCGTAACCTTGCACGGCTAAGGTCCAATTCGGATTGAGCTTATAACCCACGCTATAATCGGCAGCAATATACTCACCTGACTGATAATTGGTGTCTTTATTCTCAGTATTGAAGCTATAGGAAATTTTAGTGGAAATATCCCAACCTTGCGGCTGACTAAAGGTATAAGCAAGAATCGGCCTGAAGGTATAATAATTTTTGCCTAAATTGGCTAAATCATTCTGATCATAGGCTCCGGTAGGGAAAATGGTTTCTACCGCAGCTGCCCAATGATGATTGCCCTGATGCCAACCCAGCATCGGTGCAAAAATAAGATCACCCAATCCACTGTTATGATCGCGCTGCCCCGCCATTTTCAAGCGTAAATCCACCAAAGGCTGGGCTGCATAAAAACCCAACTGCCCTCCGAGTATTTGTTGTTCTGTCATCCAGACTAAACGTGGTACGACAGCCTTGGCATCAATATCAAAATCTGGAATGAGTGTATTGCCATCAGCACCAACAAAGTTGGATGCCGTGTAATTTTGGTAATAGCTGAGTAAATACAAACCAGGTGGAGGAAGCGCACCCGCTAGAAGTCCTTCTGCACCTAAGGCAAAAGAGTCTGAACCGTTTTCCGTTGCATAACTACTTGTAGAAAAAAAGCAGACAAGTGCACTCGAAACTAAGCATAAAATCTTAATTTTCATTTCAAATCCTTATTGATATTTTTAAAGACCTGTCGCAATCCTGCGACAGGCTGGATCACCCTTCATTATTCATTAAAGAAATCTCTTAATAGACGAGAGAAACGTGCACTATGTTCTATTTGTGCCCAGTGACCACATTCGCCAAATACGTGTAATTGGGCTTGCGGGATCAATGAAAATAATTTAGTTGAGGTTTCTAAAGGAATAACTTTATCTTCACGACCATGAATAATCAGCGTGTCATGTGGCAATTGACGAATTTTTTCCTCTGGACTGACTAAAGCATCGACCCAACGCTGACGCGGAGCCGGGAACATCGCAGCAAAAGATTCCTGGAAGCCTGGACGGATACTGGCTTGATAACGTAGTTCAGCAAGTTCATCTGTCACCAATTCACGGCTATAGGCAAAGGTGTCCATCAGCTTGCGCATGCTTTCAAATGAAGGTTCATAGCCCCAGACATTGTCCAGTCCCGGGGTAATCTGAAAAGGTACCCCGACGCTACCCATTAACACCAAACGGCGCACGCGTTCTGGATAAGCGATCGCAAAAGCTAATGAAATACTGCCACCAAAAGAGTTCCCGACCAGATCGGCCTGTTTTACATCCAGTGCATCAAATAGATCCTTGAGCTGTTGCACCCAATGTTCTTTGCTATACACCACACCTGCGGGACGCTCGGTATAACCAAAACCCAGCATATCTGGTGCAATTACACGACGGTCTTTTGCCAATTCCGGCATCACCAAACGCCAATTTGCCCATGCGGTAACACCCGGGCCTGACCCATGTACCATCACCACAGGAAAGCCTTCTCCTACATCATGATAATTGGTGAGGAAATTGCCGGTTTTAATTGAATTGACGATTTCTGGATTTACACTAATATTCATTTTTCATTCTCACAAATTTTGTATTACGGGTCTTTGACAATCAGGTCATCACATTAAAGAAAGTTTCACTAAGTTTTCGCTCAGTAAAGAAAATCGCACGAGGCAGTTCATCTGCGGTCCAAGTCAAAGTTGGACGGTCCGAATACCAGATATAACCGCCACTGAATACTTCATTACGGTTGCCTGACGGGTCAAAGAAGTACAGCGTTTCTCCACGTGTAATCCCATGTCGTGTTGGTCCGATTTCATGAGAGACTTCATGATTGGCAATCGTGTCTGCTGCTGTGAGCACTTGCGCCCAGGATTCCACAAAGAAAGACATATGGTGTAACTTGCCTTTGTCGGGCGCGAAGATAAATGCGACATCATGTGGCTTGTTACTGCAGGACAGGAAAGCCGCCATCATGGTGTCACCATCCAGTACCTGCTCTGCCAGATCAAAACCAAGCACATCTTTAAACAGACGATAGCTTTGCTCCACACCTTCCCCCATCAGGGCACAGTGGTCAAAACGGCTTGGATGTATGCCTTGCAAACCCTTGGCCTGAACACCTGGATTAGTCGTCGGCATGCCATTGCCATATAGATCTTTATGGGCATAGAGCTCAAATACATGACCTGTTGGTGCAGTAAAGCGGACCCGTTCACCGGTGGCCAGGTTCTCTCCAGCAGGGATGATTTCAACTGCGACACCATATTCCTGTAGGGCTTTTTCCAGACGCTTTAACTCAGACTCGCTGACAACTTTAAATGCCATACAGTCCATACCAGGAGAGTCCGCTTCACGCAGAATCAGACAATGATGGTCATGCTCATCCCAGGCTTTTAAATAGACTCTTCCCTGTTCATCTCGTCCGGTTTCAATCAAGCCAATCACATTGACATAATGGTGAACAGATTCTTCTAAATCGAGTACTCTGAGCGCCACATGGCCAGGACGCGATATTGGTTTAATATTCATATTGGTTCCTTCCTTTATTATTTTCACAAACGTTTTTTACTTGATTTAAGGCCTAACACAGCTACCTCTAAATCACTTTCTGGGTATAAGCGGCAAGCCAGGCCAATTCCGGCGTTCAGTTCAGTTTCATTGACATGCTCGTGGCTCATTTTTTTACAATGATAATTCCCACTTAACACCTGCACCCGACATATTCCACATCCGCCACCACGGCATCCGACAGGAATTCCTTTTCGGGAAAGACGCTGCATGCCTTCAAGCAAGCTGTTTCCTGTATAACAATGAAACTGCTCCTCACTATTTATTAATCGAATCTGGTGCATCTCTCACCTCTCAAATATTTCTAAATAATGGGCTCCGTGTCGCCTGATTGGCTGCATCCGCTGCACTGAGGAATTTTTCGATATGAATGTCCCGTTCAAATAAACGTCCACGCATTAATCCACGAATCGCAGCTTCAATCATTGGAGGTGGGCCACATAAATAGGCTTTATGATTTCTAAAGTCATTGTCATAAATACGAATGGCGGCTTCATGTACAAATCCGCGTTCGCCAGTCCATTCACTGCTTTCGGCTTCATCGGATAACACTGGGAAATAGCGGAATTGCGGATATTTTTGCTCGAGTTCTTCAAACAACTCCTGATAATACAATTCACTCGAATTACGTGCCCCTTGGAACAAGGTAATCTGCCGAGAATCGCCATTTTCAAGCAACTCTAAAATCATCGATTTTGGACTGGATAACCCTGAACCTCCCGCGATAAAAATCACAGCATTCGGATCAGAATGGCGAGTAAAGAATCGCCCCAGTGGACCTGAGAATTTTAGTTCTTGACCGACTTCCAGGTCATCATGCAACCAACCTGTCCCCACACCGCCAGGGACTTTGCGAATATTCAATTCGATCAAGTTAGAATTGGAAGGTGCGCTAGCGATCGAAAAAGCACGAGGTTCATCTAAGCCAGGGATATAAAGGTTAATATATTGTCCTGCCTGAAACTGCATACCTTCTTCTACTCTTAAAAAGATCCCCTTAATCGTTGGGGTCAAATCCACAATCGATTCGACCGTAGCTTCAAAGTCACGTAACGGAATGACTTTGGCATCCGGATCTTCATCAATTTCCACTTCAATGGTCAGATCAGACTGCGGAATGGCACAACAGGCCAGCGCCTTGCCTTCAGCACGCTCCATGTCCATCAGGGCA
>JBLZXS010000309.1:0-22863 GCA_050285325.1 Acinetobacter sp. | reverse complement strand
CGTCCATCTAATGGAGAAAGTGCGGTTAAAGCGTTCATAGCGATTCCTTAAACATTGGAATTAAACGTAAAACAAAGCCCGCACAGCATCAGTTAAACCACCTGATACTGTAAACGGGCAAGATCTTGGATATCTTGGAGCAGCTTACGCTTGCTGAAAATCATCCCCCATGAACTGCCGCCCATCTGACGCCATAAGTGCGCCAGTTGCAGGCCAGTAAACAGGGAAGCGCGAATACGGTTGGTATGAGAAGTATCTTTAAACGCTTGGGCGTTGCCTTTGACCATAATGCGAGGATTAATTTGTCCTGCAGTTTCGACATAAGTTTGAGCAAGATTGGCAATAATACTCGGGTGTAGATAGTTATTATCAAAAAATGAAAGTTGCTTTAATATTTTTTGTTGTGATTTTTCAATGATTTCCACAAATTTTGGATTGCTATAAACTTTTTTTTCTAACTGTAACAATGCCATGGCATAGCTCATCGGCAACTTGGCGCTAGATAATTTGGGTAAACGAGATTTGGGAGAGGGGTTAAACGGCTGGGTAATACTATTTTCTAAAGTTTTTAAACCGAGAGAAATATCGGCAAGTTGATTAAAAAAATCTAAGGTTTGGCAGGATTCATTGGCGGTAGGGCGGATATTCAGGCTGGCTTTGATGAGTTGTTCTAAATAGAAACTGCCGCTTTCACCCACACTTTGCTGTCCCGACATGGCGGTCATGTGGGTCAGCTGTGTCGATTGAAACACAGCTGCCAACGCCAAAGCACGGTTTTGGCGTACATTCAAAGTTTGAGGCTGTTGAAAGGGTAACTCAGCCATGCCTATCGCTTCCTTTTAAATAAAATCAGGTTTTGGCGCATTGGTATGATGAATCACACCGCCACCTAAACAAACTTCATCTGCGTAGAACACTACACTTTGTCCTGGAGTCACCGCACGTTGCGGTTCGTCAAATTCAACACGTACGCCATTTGGCATATCTGCATCTTTATAAATAACGCAGTTTTGATCGGGTTGGCGATAACGCGTTTTCGCAGTGCAACGGAAACCAGTCTCTGGAATCTCTTGTTCACCCGCGACCCAGTCAATCGCTTCACTCCAAAGTATAGTACTTTGCATCAGTGGATGCTCATGACCCTGACCAATGACGAGGCGGTTGTTTTCAATATCTTTATAAAGAACAAACCATGCACCTTCAGATTCGCCTTTAAGACCACCCAAGCCGATGCCACCACGTTGACCGAGCGTATAGTACATTAAGCCGTGATGTTCACCAACCTCTTTACCGGTATCTAGATAAATTTTTCCAGCTTGGGCAGGTAAATACTGTTTTAAGAAGTCATTAAAACGGCGTTCACCAATAAAGCAAATGCCGGTTGAATCTTTTTTCTTCGCTGTTGCAAGACCGAGTTCTTCAGCAATACGACGAACTTCCGGTTTTTCAATTTCACCGACAGGGAACAAAGTCTTGTTAATTTCACGACCATGTACAGCATGTAAGAAATACGTTTGATCTTTGTTCTGGTCAAAGCCGCGTAATAAAGGCGCGTATTCTTCACCACGCGAGTTGGTCATGGTTTCACCACGACGACAATAGTGACCTGTGGCAATAAAGTCTGCACCAAGGTTCACGGCATGGTCCAAGAAGGCACGGAATTTGATTTCTTTATTACATAAGATATCTGGATTCGGTGTACGACCCGCAGCATATTCGGCAAGGAAATGTTCGAAAACCCGATCCCAATATTCCATGGCAAAGTTGGCGGTATGCAGTTTGATGCCGATTTTGTCACAAACGGCTTGTGCATCGGCCAAATCTTCCATAGCCGTGCAATATTCCGTGCCGTCATCTTCTTCCCAGTTTTTCATGAAAAGTCCTTCAACCTGATATCCTTGTTGAAGAAGAAGTGCTGCAGAAACAGAAGAATCTACACCACCAGACATACCGACGATGACACGTTGTTGCATAGGATTAAGCATCCAAATTTGAAATTAAGGGAGAATTTTGGTGCTCGTAAATGAGCGATAAAGGGTATTTTTTGCCTGAAAGAGCATCTTCAATGGCTTTAATTACCAAGGGACTACGCGCACGAGCCGACTCGATCAGTTCGTCCAAAGTCATCCAGACTGCGCCAATGATTCCTGTATCTAATGTTGCGTGTTCATCATGCGCAATCGATTTTGCTAAAAAGCAAAAACGGAAATAGGTACGATCTGGAAACATCGGCGGGGTATAGGTATAAATACCCAACAGTGATTCAATACTCACTGTATGTCCGGTTTCTTCCATGGTTTCGCGAATGGCAGCATCAATAATGGTTTCGCCACATTCGACATGACCCGCAGGCTGATTAAACACAGTATGTGTTACACCTTCTGTATGTTCTTCAACAAACAGAAATTTTCCGTCTTTTTCGACAACAGTTGCAACCGTAACGTGAGCAGTCCAAGCAGTCATAGAAAAGCACCATGGGGCAAAAGGGCTATTCTACAAAATTTAGGGCGCGGTGGCTATGCTGATCTGAATTGAAACTTCAGTTGGTTAATTGATTTTAAATTTAGCTGCTAGTTCTTGTACTTTCTTAAGCAAGAATAAATTGCGTGATTTATTTTGAATTAAAGCCAGATATTCATTTCGAGCTTTGTCCAGTTATCTATATTCTGCATAAGTAATTAATTTACCAAAAGGAATGGCTAAAATTATTTTGTTATTATCAAGAAAATAAATAAGTTTTTGTTTAGAATTGGTCTTTTAAAAAAAGATAAATATTACCATCTAAATTTTCGACCCTTTCATTACTCAAGTCATTAAAATGTGTATTTTCATTTAAGCTATACCGAATCTCAGCGTTATTCGATCATGCAGCAATTCGGTAACGACAAGTATTCAGATTCAGTTGAAAAAGTAGAGATACTAGTATTTGAAAAGTTGTAGGCAGATAGCCAATATTCAGGTGAAAAAATACCAATATCTATCGTAAAATTAATTTCATCTTTAATATTTCATTAAATTTAACTTTTATTAGGTACTAAACCTAGTTTTTTTGGCATCTAAACTTTAACTCAGTAGAACCTAGTCTTGCAGGAATAACGGGTATAGTTTTTTCGTCCAGAATTATCATCGTTTGATTGTTTTTTTTACAAAAGTCATTAGCTTCTCTATATACAGAAGCTTTGTTTTCTAAAGATACTCCTAGCCCAGGTGTGCCATCTTTTTTACCAATAAAATAAGAATCTGTACCAATAGGGATGACTCCTGTACTTGCACAGCCAGTAATTAACAGTAACCCGACACAGAGAAAATGCTTCATATTTTTCCTAAAATTAAATCAACCCTAATAGTTATTTTGCACCTGTTTAAATATTAAATGGCATGCAATGTAACCTGCTGTTTATCATATCTTTAATTTTTTTGCATTTAAGGTGAATAAATATTTATTTAGAGATCCTTATTTTTAATGATTATTAATTCTATCGGCTTATATAGCTTAATAATTAATGCGTTTCATCTAAATAATTATTCGCCACTTTCACATAATGCCGTGCTGAATAAGGCAAAAATTCCTTTTCTTTATCTGTTAAAGGACGGACTTTCTGTACCGGACTACCCACATATAAATAACCACTTTCAAGACGTTTACGTGGTGGCACCAAACTGCCTGCGCCAATCATCACATCATCTTCAATCACCACATCATCTAAAATAATTGTGCTGATACCAATTAGAACTCGATTACCAATCGTACAGCCATGTAATTTCACGTGATGGCCAATGGTGACATCCTCACCAATAATCAGTGGCGAACCTTCAGGCTTATCCGCTTTTTTATGACTGACATGCAGCATAGAATGATCTTGTACATTAGAGTTTTTACCAATATGAATATGATTCACATCACCACGAATCACAGCAAAAGGCCATACCGACACATTTTCAGCCAAAGTCACGTCACCAATCACCACGGCCATTTCATCAATATAGCAAGTGGCATCAATTTTAGGATGGTGATCTAAATAAGGGCGAATATTCTTTTTCATCATTAGAAGTCAGGGCAATAGTCATGTGGGCATTATAAAATAAAAAAGCACCCAGACCGAAGTAAGAGTGCTTTATCTTTAGTTTAAGACTGAATTAAAACTTTAATTTTAATTAGAACAAGTTACTAAAGAATTGTTTGATATGGTCGATCATTTTTGCAAAGAAACCTGCTTCTTCAACATCTTGAAGTGCAACAAGTGGTTTCTCTGAAATGACTTTACCATCAATGCTGGCTACATATTTACCAACCACTTGACCTTTTTTAAGCGGTGCAGTGAGTTTAGGTTGAACAACCAGTTGGGTTTTGATTGCGTTGGCCTGACCTTTTTGCATGGTGACATTGAAGTTTTCAGCTAAGCCAATTTGAACGTCATTGTTTTTGCCATACCAAACTTTCGCTTTGGCTAAAACTTGATTGGCCGGTTGTACTTTAACGGTTTCAAAGTTTGCATAACCCCAAGCCAGGATTTCACGTGTTTGAGATGCACGCTCGTTCATGCTTGGCGCACCAAAAATCACTGAAATTAAACGCAGTGGACCACGTTTGGCAGAAGTGGTTAAACAATAACCTGCTTCGTCAGTGTGACCGGTTTTTAAACCATCTACACTTGGGTCGGTATAAAGCAAGGCATTACGGTTACCTTGTTTAATGCCGTTAAAAGAAAATTCTTTTTCAGAGTAGATTGGATAGTATTTTGAACTGTCATGAATGATATGTTGCGCAAGCGTTGCCATATCTTTTGCAGTCGAGTAGTGACCTTCAGCAGGCATACCTGTTGAATTGATGAAGCTGGTATTGGTCATGCCGATACGTTTTGCTTCTTCATTCATCATGTGAGCAAAAGTGCCTTCATTACCGGCAATATGCTCTGCCATGGCTTTAGAAGCGTCATTACCTGACTGGATGATAATCCCACGCAGCATTTCCAATGCTGTAGCAGTACCGTTAAGTGGTACATACATGCATGATTCCGTGCTACTGCCACGACACCATGCCGATTCGTTCATACGAACTTTTTCATTTTCCGTGAGATCACCACTCAACAACTTTTGTTCGATGATGTAACTGGTCATCATCTTGGTCATTGAAGCAGGTGCTAATTTTTCGTTTTCATTTTTAGATGCAAGGATTTGCCCAGTCTCATAGTCCATCAAAACATAAGATTTATTATTGAGTTCTGGCGGTGCAGATAAGACAGATGCTGCGAATGTGAAACTCGGTAATAGTAATAATGCAGCAAGGGCGCTTTTGTGGGTCATTCTAGGTGGTTCCAATATCTTGATATAAGCACAAAGAGCCTAGCATTCTAGGATAAAGCTAGACCGACTTCTATGGGGAAATCGGCTTATTTCAAAAGTATTGTAACCAATTGGTGTTATTTGCTGTATGCAGTGAGTTCCTGACAAATTTCTTTGTTTTTAGCATCACCTGCCTTTTTCGCATCACTGCGTGCTTCAGCTAAAATGGATTTAAATTTTTTCTCTTTAGTCAGCTTGTTTAAAGCTGAAACCGCGTCTTTTTCCTGAGGTAAATATTCTTGGGCAAGTTTAGAATATCCCTTTTTAAACTGTGCATCGTCTTTTACCAAGCTTGGGCATACTTCTGACAGTACATAAATTGCAGCAAGTTCTTGTTGGGTGACTTTTTGAATGGGAGTAACTTCAATATTTTCGTCTTGTTGTTTGGCCGCGTGAGTCACTGAAAGGGTCATTACAGCAGTGGTGAATAGACCTAAAGAAAGAGATTTGAACAGAGATGATTTCATTTAAGCAGACCTAAATTATTTAAAAACATAACAATAAAAGAAAGCTTAACCATATTTTTGGTAATTGTAAGTACACAAATGTATTGAAGCTGTTGAAAGTCGGAGAATTTATGAACAGGGTTTGACATACTTTTTTTTATAGAAAAAAGGGCATGAAGACTGATCATCTGCATACCCGCCTATAGGACACTCAATATATTAAGTATTATATATCCGTGATCCGCTGTGAATTATGCTTCGTAATTGACTACGTCATCACAAACCGATTTTTGCTCGTCTTTGCTGGTTTCTTTTGCAGCTTGACGTGCTTCATCAAGCACAGATTTGTATTCAGTATCTGCTTGGATTTTATCGTAAGTCATAGACTTATCTGAATAATCTTGTAAATAAGCCTGAATCAGTTGCTGAATGTTGTGATCAAATTTTACATTTTTACCCAAGATTGCAGGGCATACTTCAGCCATAACCTGAGTCGAAGCTAGATCTTCTTTAACCAGGGTATTGGCTTCCGCCTGGGTTAAGCCTTCATCGGCTAAAACGGCTTGTGATAATAGCGCAGCAAAGCCTAAACCTAAAAAGCCACGAAATGATAGCGTTTTAATCATTTTTTAGTCACACATTTTGAATGGATGTCGAGCGTTAAATATATATAATTCTTTATATTATTCAATCAAATGTTCTTACCAGTCATTTTTCAAACCGTTACGAGATTTTTAAGTGAATATATTAATTGCCAATGATGATGGTGTTTTTGCTCCCGGTATCCAAGCACTTGCGCATGCTTTAGCTCCTTTGGGACGTGTAGTGATTGTTGCGCCAGAAAGTGAACGTAGTGGCTTTTCCAGTGCCTTGACTTTAGATCGGCCGTTACGACCTATTCAAATTTCACCTGATGTGTGGGCGGTGAATGGAACACCGGCAGATTGTGTCTATCTGTCGATGAATGGTTTGTTTGATTTTGAATTTGATCTGGTGGTCAGTGGTATTAATAGTGGCGCCAATCTAGGCGATGATGTGCTTTATTCGGGAACAGTCGGTGCAGCATTTGAAGGTCGTTTAATGAAACAGCCCGCAATTGCCGTGTCTATGGCAGGACAAAATGTACGATCATACGAGAGTCCGAAAGATTATGCGGTCGCTGCACAATGGGTGCATGATTTTATTGCGTCTGGTTTGCCTGTTTTACCTCCGCGTCACATTTTCAATATTAATATTCCGGATGTAGCTGACTTGCAAGGCTCCAAAATTACTTATCAAGGCAGACGCAGTCAATCCAAACCTATTACCAGTCATGTCGACCCACGCGGTCGTCAGGTTTACTGGATTGGATTGTCGGGTGAAGCAGTGGCAGATCCTAAAAAAGGCTTAACGGAAATAGAGTCGGATTTTTTTGCGGTCGCAAATGGTTATGTCAGCATCACGCCTATTCAAATGGATGCCACCAATTATGAGATTTTGAACACATTGCATTCACAGTTCTCCAAATAGCCTGAAGTAGTGTTATAACTTTGTGAAAATGTAGTGTTGAAATAATTTTTTATATACTTTTTTGCTAATCTTAGCGCAATTCAATAAATACATTTATATGTAGAGAGGAAGAGTAATGCTCTTGGTGTCATCGTATCGCTTATTTACTACGCCTTCAGCCTTGCTGAAAACCATTGTGTTGTCTACAGCCGTTATTTCCACTGTTATTTTGAGTGGCTGTGCTTCGAAACCACAAATTCATAACTCAACACGTTATGCAGCTGCACCTGACTACTATACGGTTCGGTCTGGAGATACTTTAAGTGGGATCGCTGCACGTTATGGTCTAGCGTACACCAGTGTTGCTGATATGAATGACATCACGCCGCCGTATCGCATTTATGTGGGCCAATCTTTACGTTTAAAAGACTCAGGTTCACGGCGTACTACGACCACTCAAGCTGTGACACAAGCTGCACCAATTCAACGTCAAACCGTTCAAATTCCAACCAGTCAGGTTAAGCCTGCCGCACCTGTTGTAGCGAATGTTCCAACGGCTCCTGTAGCAACCTCGAAAGCATCTGCGTTACGCTGGGTCAAACCAAGCAACGGTGCAGTGCTGCAAAACTTTAATTTAGCCAATAATATTAAAGGGATTCGCTATACCGGAAATGTAGGTGATGCAATTTATGCGGCCGCAGATGGACAGGTAGTGTATGCAGCAGACGGTTTAAAAGAATATGGCAACCTGATTCTAATCAAGCATATCAATGGTTATATTTCAGCTTACGCACATAACAGTAAAATGAACGTGAAAAGTGGAGAAAATGTGACGGCTGGGCAGAAGATTGCGGAGATGGGCTCATCAGGCACAACCCGTACTATGCTTGAGTTTCAGGTTCGTCTAGATGGCAAGCCTATTGATCCGACCAACGTGTTACCTATTAATTAAATAAAATAATGCATTACTTAAATTTCACCGTATAATACAATGAGTTGCTTTTATCGGAAGATAAAGCATCTCATAAGTTCAGAGGGAAATTTATGTTAGATCAACTTCGAGCAATGGGTGTCTTTGCTTGTGTTGTAGAAAAAAACTCGTTCAGTGGTGCAGCCCGCGATTTAGGCATTACCACCAGTGCTGTAAGTCAGCAAATTCGTTCTTTAGAACAAGAGATGGAAGTTACACTTTTACATCGTTCTACGAGAAAGTTGAGTTTAACTGAAGCTGGACAAGCTTTTTTCCACAGCTGTCAAGAGATGCTTGCTGCTGCAGAGCGCGGAAAAATCCGAATTAATGAACTGCGTGACGATCTTGTGGGTGAATTACGTATTGCAACTACACCAGAATTAGCTGCAAATCATGTCATTCCAGCATTGTCACATTGGATGTCGGCTCATCGAGGTTTGGCAGTCCATGTCGAAGCGGACAATCAATATATTGACCTGATTGAAGGTCGTATTGATATTGCGCTGCGCATAGGTTCAAAAATTGAAGAAAATAATTTGCAGGTGGTTCCCCTGGCTCGAGTAGATCAGGTTCTGGTTGCCTCGCCAAGTTATTTGAATCAGTCAGCTCCTATTTCACGTCCTGAAGATTTAAAACATCATGATTTAATTCCACTAAATGTGATGAAAGATTTTCAAAACTTGTCATTCCAGCATGGGGTGACTCATGAAGATGTAAGTTTGGATATGAGATCGAGATTGACATCGAACAATATCTTGGTGATCAAATCATTGTGTAAACAAGGTCATGGTATCGCTCGAGTTTTATATTTAGATGCACAAAAAGACTTAATCAATGGTGCTTTGGTTGAGGTTTTACCGGAGTGGAAATTACCTAGTTTTACCTTGTATGCCATTATTTCCAAACATGAACAACAGCCGATGAAAATTCACCGTTGTTTAGAGGCATTAAAACAATATTTCTGCCAATTACCCGGTGGCAGAAATTATCAAGAAGCTTCATAAAAGCCGATCAGTATGAAAAAAAGCCGCTATCAGCGGCTTTTTATTTTCTTGCAACTTAAGCAATTAAGCCAAAAAAGCCTTAATCATTTTGACCAGACGAGAAATCAACTGATCAGCTTGTTCTTGAGTGATGTTTAAGGTCGGTAATAAACGAACCACTGAACCCGCAGTGACATTAATAATCAAATGATATTCATCACGTGCGATATTCACCAGCTCACCACAGTCTTTTGGTAATTCAATCCCAATCATGAGACCGAAACCACGTACTGTTACGTTTTGACCGCTGAGCTGTTGAGCCAGTTGATCAACGATATAGCTGCCCATTTTTGCCGCGTTTTCAACCAGATTTTCTTTCTGAATCAGGTCAATCACCGTGTAAACCACACGTGAACCCAAGGCAGTTCCGCTATAGGTTGAACCATGGTTACCCGCAGTCAAAACGCCTACACCGCGACCTTGAGTCATCACGGCACCAATTGGGAAACCATTACCTAGACCTTTTGCCGTGGTTAAAACGTCTGGCACAATGTTGGTATGCTGGTAAGCAAAGTATTTACCGGTACGACCATTACCTGTTTGAACTTCATCCAGCATCATCAACCAGTTATGTTGGTTACAGATTTGACGGATTTCTTCGAGGTAGCTAAAACCTTGAGGTGCAGTATTAACACCACCTTCACCTTGAATCGGTTCCACAAAAATCGCTACGATGTCCGGGTGGTTAATGGCTGCTTCTTCAATGGCTTCAATGTCACCAAAAGGTACACGAATAAAACCTTCAACCAGTGGGCCAAAACCTTCCTGAACTTTTTTGTTGCCGGTTGCAGCAAGGGTCGCCATGGTACGACCATGGAAAGAACGATCTGCAACAATAATTTTTGGATTGGCAATGCCTTGCATTGATCCAAATTTACGGGCAATTTTAATGGCGCCTTCATTGGATTCTGCACCGCTATTCGAGAAGAAAATTTCTTCCATGCCTGAAACTTCAGCAAGTTTTTGTGCTGCAGCCGTTTGCCAAGGCACTTCAAATAAATTGCTGGTGTGAATGAGGATTGCCGCTTGATCGGCAATGGCTTCTGCAATAACAGGATGAGCATGACCTAGACCACATACAGCAATACCTGTAAGTGCATCAAAATATTCAGTGCCATCTTCTGTATAAAGATAAGAACCTCGACCGCGAACAAAGCTGATCGGCTGACGGCCAAATACTGGCATCAAGTGTGAAGGTTGATCAGATTGCACTGGGGCAAGGGTAATGTTATTCATGACTAACTCTTATCTGTTAGGTGGGAAAATAAAGGTTTATCTAAGCAAAAACTGCTACAGAATAAAAGCCCAAATGTAAATAAAAATGGAAATATTGCTTTAGTCATACTGTTTTGTTAAGTTTTGGGTATAATGCGAGGCAGATTAGTTGAGGATTTATCAATGACTGAACAAGCACGCGACACTGAAGCGTTAATTCGTGACCAAATTGCTAAACATGCAGTACTTCTTTATATGAAAGGTACGCCGCAATTCCCACAATGTGGTTTCTCTGCACGTGCGGTAGAAGCACTCAGTCAAATTGGTCGTCCATTTGCTTATGTAAACATTTTGGAAAACCAGGATATTCGCGCGATTTTGCCGCAAATTGCAAATTGGCCGACTTTCCCACAATTGTGGATTAATGGCGAATTAATTGGTGGTAGCGATATCATGCTAGATATGTTCCAAAAAGGTGAGTTAAAAACCTTGGTAGAACAATATAGCCCAGCATCTGAAGCTTAATTCAGTTGTGAAGTGATTGAAAAAGCGCCTTGTGGCGCTTTTTTAATGGGTTGGTTTAATGTCGCTTTTTAAAGAAGCAGATTACTCTGCTTCTGACTTATCCTTGCTGGTGTTTTTAGATTCGACTACATCAGACGGAACAGGTTGTTTTTCTGCTTCCTCTTTTAGCTTTTTCTTGGCCTTTTTCTTTTTTTTCTTTTTCTTGGTCTCTTCCTCAAACGCTGCACCATCTTCAATGGCCTGCCAATATTCAAGTTGCTCCATCACAGCAGCATAAATTGAATTTTTGCTATAGCGACCTTTCTTATTCAACGTACCGACAGGGCGAGCCATCAGAATCTCTAAAGCCTGATCAATGGTCTGAATGGCATGAATATGGAATTGACCTTTTTCAACCGCTTCAATGACATCGTGTCGCAACATCAAATGTTGCATGTTTTGACGTGGAATAATCACACCTTGTTTACCGGTTAAGCCTTGTAATTTACAAGCATCGAAGAAGCCTTCAATTTTTGCATTTACACCGCCAATCGGTTGGACCTGACCAAGCTGATTCATAGAACCAGTAATTGCCCAAGATTGGTCAATCGGCAGTTGGCTAATCGCTGATAAGAGTGCAGAAAGTTCAGCCACGGTTGCACTATCACCATCCACCTGACCATAACTTTGTTCGAAGGCAAGGGCAGCAGAGAAATGTAAAATTTGTTCACGACCAAAGTGCGCTTTGAGGAAACTCGACATTAATAACACGCCTTTGGCATGTAAGGAACCACCGAGTTCCACACTGCGTTCAATATCCAGAATATCTCCGCCACCTTGATAAACCGACGCGGTTAAACGCGAAGGCAAACCAAATTCAACATCTGCATACTGAATCACAGAGAGGGCATTAATCTGTCCTAAACGGTGTCCTTTGGTTTCAATGAGCTGTGTGCCACGAGACAAATCTTCCCAATACAATTCACGTAAATAACCGAGGCGGTACTTGCGATGATCGAGTGCGGTATTGATATGTTTATCGCTAACGATTTTGTCACCCGATTTTTCCGCATGATGATGTGCTTCGCGAATCAAATCCCCCAAGGTCAAAGCATGTAATGACAATGAACTTTGGTCTTCTGCCTGACGGCTTGAATCTGTCAGTAATGCAGCTAAAGCAGAACGGTCAAAAGGGAGTAATTTGTCTGCTTGCACATAATCGGCAATCAGCTGCATATATGCCTGCTCATTGCTGTCATTACGTTGTAATGTATCGGTAAAGTCAGCACGAATTTTAAATACACTGCCCAGTTCTGGTTCAACTTCTAGAATTTCATAATAAACTTCAGGTTCTGCAAGTAAAACCACTTTTAAATTCAATGGAATCGATTGAGGTTCAATCGAAATACTGCCGGTTAAAGTCAGCATATGTTCCAGTGAAGATAATTTTAGCTGCCCAGATTTTAATGCACGTTTTAAACCTTGCCATGCATAAGGCTGTTCCAGCAGTTGCTCTGCTTCGAGCATTAAAAAGCCGCCATTGGCTTTATGTAGCGTGCCTGGGCGAATCAGAGTGAAGTCTGTGGTAATCGTACCATTTTGGGTGAGTTGTTCGACATGACCCAATAAATTGTAATGTGTTGGGAAATCTTCAAAAATGACTGGTGCGCCAGAATTTGGCTTGTATGAAACAATAATATTGGCTTGATAACGCGCAGGCACACGGCTAAATAGCCCAGGCGTAAAGTCATCTTCTTCTTGCTCAAGTACAATTTCGACATTGTTAATAATGTCTTCGGCATAATATTTGAGATAGTCTTTTAAGCCTTCGACTTCACCAAATTTATTCAGGATTTGCTCGATACGCGGCATCACTACTTGTTTGGCGATATCACGATTTAAGCTTTGTACTTTGTCGCGTGCATCATCTTCCAAATCGCCTAAATGCAAGCCTAAGCGTTCCAGTTTTTTGTCCATGTAACGCATGTTGTTGGAAATTTCAGCACGTTCTTTACTGTTGAGTGCATTAATTTCCTCTGGCGTCATTTCTTGAGGGGAATCATCAATGAAATGTACAGGTACAAAACAATGTTCTTCATGACGTGTAATCAGTTTCAGATCTAGCGCTTCACCTTCTTTGGTGAGTTCAATCAGCGCTTGCTGTTGCTCATCCCCAATTTGCTGGCGAATCAGCTCAATACGGTTATGATAAATTTCTGCGGTAAAACGGCGTTCTAATTGCTTTAAGATGGTTTGCCAAGTCTGATGCAATAGCGTTTGAAATTTCGCTGCTTGACCGGAAGGAAGCTCTAATGCAATCGGCTGACGCGGCAGTTTGAAATTATTGACATAGACCCAGTCGTTTGGTGTCGGCATGGTTTTGGCGTGTTGTTGCAATAAACGCTTGATCATGGTGCGTTTGCCGAGACCCGCCGTACCCACAGCAAAAATGTTATAGCCTGAATAAGGTAGAGCAATACCTGCTTCTACAGAGGCACGTGCGCGATCTTGCCCCAGAAAATTATTCAGGGGTTTCAGTCGACGTGTTGACGCAGGAATTTTATCGTAATTAGGAATATGCGTCAGTTGTTCAGATTTCAGTTTGGTTTTTTCTAAAGTGCTTTGTATTTCTGCTTGTTCAAAGGCTGAAGTTAAAATGTTTTGGCTCGGTTGTTCAATGTTGCTGATAATATTGGCAGATAAAGAAGAGTTCATTTGCTCGAGTCTTTGGGTCACTGTGAAAATCCAAAACGAAATATTGCGGTAGAGATTTAAAGGTATACAGGTTTGCTTGAAAAATTCAAGCGGGCATGACGGTTTAATCGATAAAATAAAATAATGATTTCGTAAATATTGTTGAAACCTATCGCATTACGCGTTTGAATAGCGACATTGAGTTTTTGCAGAACATAATAAATCAATGACAACACAATCTACTGGATGGAAATCGGCCTTTACCGCCTTTCTTGATCGCCGTGCCCTTATTATGCTGTTTTTGGGTTTCTCCGCAGGTATTCCGATATTACTGATTTTTTCAAGCTTGTCTTTATGGCTCGGAGAAGCCGGAATTGATAAAAGTGCGGTAACTTTTTTTAGCTGGGCGGCGCTGGGTTATTCCTTCAAGTTTGTCTGGGCACCGTTAATCGATGAATTACCTGTTCCTGTACTGACCAAAATACTAGGCCGGCGTCGGGCATGGTTATTGATTGCACAGGTACTGATTATCTGTGCCATTTGTATTATGGCATTTTCAAATCCTGCTTTAGGGCAAAGTTATTTGTACCAGATGGCGATGGGGGCAGTGTTGCTGGGCTTTTCGGCAGCGACTCAAGATATTGTCATTGATGCTTACCGTATTGAACTGGCAGAAACTCAAATGCAGACGGTTCTGGCTTCGACCTACAATGCCGGTTATCGCATTGGTATGATTGTGGCGGGTGCAGGAGCATTATTTTTAGCTGCCTCCTTAGGTACTGCGAAAGGCAACTATATTTATAGTGCCTGGAAGATTACCTATTTGGCTATGGCTGCGGTGATGCTGGTGGGTATTATCACCACATTGGTGATTCGTGAACCGCAAGTGAATCGGGTCTATAAAGATTATAAACGTACCGATTACTACCGTTTGGTCGCGGTATTTTTTGTGGCCGTAATCAGTTTTGTGCTCAGCTATATTTTCTCTGGAAATTTAACCGAAGCGATTAAATCTCAATTTGAAATTTCAGATTCTTTTCTGCTGTTCTGTTTTGAAGCCCTGCGTTTTATTGGTTCTGCTGCTGTTGCGTTATTGGTGGGCTTATTGCTGGTGAAAATGGGTGCTGTCAACAAGCAAATGGCATTTGAAACCTGGGTCAATCCGATTGCAGATTTCTTTAAACGTTATGGCGTAAAACTGGCGTTAGTGCTGTTGCTGTTGATTGGTTTTTATCGTATTTCCGACATTATTGCTGGCGTAATCTCCAATGTGTTTTATCAAGATTTAAACTTCACCAAAGAACAAATTGCCGAAGCGGTTAAAATTTACGGGGTAATTTTTAGTCTGGTTGGCGGTTTCTTGGGTGGTTTGCTGGCACAGCGCATGAACATTATGAAATTGATGTTTGTCGGTGCAGTATTAGCCAGTTCAACCAATTTGATATTCATTGGCCTGGTGAAATCAGGACAGCAAATCAATGATGTCAATGTCACGGTCGGACAGCAAAGTTATAAAGTGCAGTCCGATGAAGTGGGATACTGGAAACTTAAAGTACCGAGTCAGGTGTTGGCACAAGCGGATGAACTGCAAGTTGCTACCCAATATAAGGACAGTTCGCAAAATATCGCAGTCACGACATTGCCGTATTTAAAGCAGGATGCAAAACAATCCAGCATGCAGATATTGCCTGTGACCAGTGACAATAGCATTGCTTTATATGAGAAAAATAATAGTTTGGTGATTCGTGGACAGTATTTCGGACAACCTTTATCTGAATCTCAAAAAATTGTCTTAAGTTTAGATGGTCAAACTTTTGATGCAAATCTGGATAAAACCGGCGTATTTAGTGCAGCAATTCCTGCTGAGGTTTTGATTAATTCAGCTTCTAAACAGCTCGTTGCTGAAGTGATTGAAAATACTCAAGTCTTGTCCACAACCCAGCATCGCTATACCACCAATATGAATTTGAGCACTGCCAAAGATTTAGAGGTTGATGTTCAGCCTTTACCCGTCGTAAATGCCCAATCCACTGACGAAGTTGAAATTACAGGCAAGGTGATTAAACCTTATAGTTCACTTTGGTTATATTTTGCCATTATCGTTGACAACCTGGCATCTGGTTTAGCGGGTGCAGCCTTTATTGCATTCTTGTCGAGCTTGACCAGTGTGTCATTTACTGCAGTGCAATACGCGATTTTTAGCTCCTTGATGACTTTAACCCCTAAAATTTTAGGCGGTTATTCGGGTACCATCGTAAGCAATATTGGTTATCCGAACTTCTTTCTCATGACGACACTGATTGGTATTCCCATTCTGATTTTAGTGGTGTGGGTGGCGAAGTTGTTAAAGCAACATGCCGCTCAACAAAGCTAAACCAGTCTGTTAAAAACAGATTTAGCGATGAAAAGCCTATTTTATCTTTTTGATGAAATGGGCTTTTTGTTATTTAGAGTGTGATTGAACTATAAATAAAACCAAGATGAGTGATCGGGTCTATATAGATAAATTTATATTAATTAGATATTTATGTTGATTTAAACCTTTGGTTTTTAACCGAGGGGAAATTATGAAAAATCAACTTTTGAGCATTGGTCTGGGGATAGCCTTTGCTTTATCAGGTTGTGGAGGGGGTTCGGGTGGGAAGAGTGAAAATATACCTGGCGAAGCTGGGCAAGTAACATCACCTGGATTAACACCACCATCAATGGATAAGGAAAATCCATCCAATCCTACGGAACAGCTCAGTTTATTAAAACAATTCCGTCTAGCAGATGGTGCTTCAGAATTTGGTGCAGCGACTTTTGCTTTAAGCGACTGGAATCCGCGTGCAATTGCCGTTCATGGTGATATTTTGTATATCGCCAACAGTAATGCTGCTGCTCAAATTTTACGTTATGACCTGAAAGCTAAGCGGGTATTGACCAGTATCAATCCTGAACAAGTTACCGGAATTCAAAAAGTCTGGGATACCTTGCAGGATATTAGTATCTATAAAGACCGTTTATATGTGGCATCCTTTCCATCAAACCGTGTCGATATCTTTGATATTGGTTCGGGTGAACCACAATTTGTGATGTCTTTGGGTACCGGGAATTGGGGTGGGGATCAATTGAATGCCGCAATTGTGCATACCCATGCAGTGGCTGCAAATGACCAGTATGTATTTGCACCTGATATTCAAAGTCGTATCAACGTGTGGCAACAGTCTGAAGTGACCAGTAGCAATCATTTAAAAGCACGCAAATATGCACGGCTTTCATTACCGAATTGCGAACGCAGTTGTGATGTACGTTTAGAAACTGTAGGGGATTTGCTTTATGCCAGTACCAATAATGGCAATACTTATGTATACGATCTGCGTAATTTGGCGCAAGGGGCTTCAAATGTTGCGCCAACACGCCAGCAAAATGGAGTGGCATCCGTTTTTCATAAAGCAACAGATGGCTTGTTATATGCATCCCGAACCTCAGGTGCTATTGAAAGTTTTGCTACCGAGAACTTAGACACTATTCAGCATGTACTTCCTGCTGCAATTGATTCGGTTAAATCATACCGTTTGCAAGCACAGGATATAAAGCTGAACTTGGAAAAATCTGTTGATATCGCCGTCTATGACAAAAATATTCTCAGTTTGTTCGGTAAAAAAATTATTGCATTGCCTATGCGAAATGTCGCACAGCAAAAATCGAATATGACATCAATACCTGTTCAGCTCAAGCAAGCTCAGGCGATCAGTTCTTATAAAGTACTGCAAGATGGAGAAAGTTGGGAAACATTAATCAATGCCAATGAACGCTATGTGTTTATGGACCAGATTTTATCGGCAGAATTCGGCAAAGAGTCAATCCAAATTCAGAGTTACAGTGCGGTGCCGGTAGCAGATTTGGAGATTCGAGCCAAACTTAAAAATACCGAGCAATGGTTTGTCTTGGCAAAACTGGATCATCTCGATGCATTTTCAAATATAAGTTTAAAACTGCCAATAAATGACAATTCACGGTTTAACTTGGAAAATGAAGCGGGATCTATCAGGCTTGAAGGTTTAGGCGAGTTTCAGCAAATGCCAGCCGAGCTGTTCGATTTTAAAATCGTTTCTGAAACAGATGCCCATGTGCAGAAACTGAATAAAATTAAAGCCAAATGGAAAATTTATTTCGGTGACTATAACCGGAATCTAAATGTAACAAACTGGTATCGCATCACCCCCTTATATGCACGTGAATGGATCATTATGATGACCAACTTTGCATATACCTTAAGCAGTCCAGAATTTGAGCATCTTTGGTTCAATCATCAACAAGTCATGGGACACAAATTCTTTGGTAATGCTGGCAGGGTGAATGGTGTTAATGGTTTCTTTGGCCCTGCGGATTACAGCCGTATTTATCAAGCCATACTCAACCGTGGCGGCATTTCACTCGGTATTAGTAATATTGGCGGTGGCTTAGGAGGTGGAGCAACCTTGGGTGTAGATCCCTGGATTTATTATGGTCATTATCGCTGGTCTGGACTGGGTATTGTCGCGCATGAGTTTGGACATCATTTTGGGACTCATGACAGTGCCTGGGCAAATGATTCTTATGGTTTCCAGCCGATGATCGCAGACTTATTTTTCTATATGCAGCGCCATAAAGACATGCCTTATATCGACCCAAATGTGAATAAATTACATTTGGCGAAACCAGACCAGCTATATGGTGGTGTGAATACAAGTATGGTCGCCCGTCAACCGGGTACCACACCATTAAATAAAATTGATCATTACTTTGCTAACAATCCATTAACTCAGTAATCAATCGTTTAAAAAGCAGCGTCCCTCGCTGCTTTTTAATGGATAAAATTTGAATTATCTCGCGGCATTGCCTATATTGGCTGTGAATAAAGAATGAATAGGAAAATCAAAGATGCGCATGCTGCATACCATGTTACGTGTAGGCAATTTAGAACAATCCTTAAAGTTCTATACTGAAGTACTCGGTATGACTTTGCTTCGTAAACGTGATTATGAAGAAGGTCGTTTCACTTTAGCCTTTGTGGGCTATGGTGATGAAGAACATCATACGGTACTTGAATTGACCCATAATTGGGACACAGAGAGTTATGAACTGGGCAATGCCTACGGTCATATTGCCATTGCGGTAGATGATGCCTATAAAGCCTGTGAGGAGATCAAGACACGTGGCGGTAATGTCGTCCGTGAAGCGGGTCCCATGAAAGGCGGCGTCACCGTGATCGCTTTTGTTGAAGATCCAGACGGTTATAAAATTGAACTGATTCAGCAAGATAAAGATGCACGTAATAACTAACAGACTTCTTCATAAGTGTTGACACCGTGTTTATTTTTCTCCTAAAAGGGATTGATGCAAGAAGTCGCATCATAAAGTGATATAGATAAACTAAATATTCAACATTAAGTTGAAAAACTGGCTTTATTTATTTAGCCCAGTAAGATGAAACTTTACCGGTAGGTAAATTCACTTATTGGGCTTTTTTATATTTTTAATTATTACAGGAAGTAGCAATGTTAAAATTATTGGCATTGGATCGCTTTACTATTTTACTTATTGTTATGGTGATCTTGGCAAGCATCATGCCCATATCGGGTCTGGCTGCAGATGTTTTTAGTGTGATCACCTCGGTGGCAATTGCAATTCTATTCTTTTTGCATGGTGCAAAACTGTCCAGAGAAGCAGTGGTACAGGGCATCATGCACTGGAAATTCCATGTGGTGGTGTTTGCCTTTACCTTTGCCTTGTTTCCGCTTTTAGGTCTATTGGCCAAACCGATCCTTTTACCAATGTTAGGGAAAGAGTTGTACTGGGGTTTCCTGTTCATGTGCTTCTTGCCATCGACAGTGCAATCTTCTATTGCATTTACCTCAGTTGCAAAAGGCAATGTGGCCAGTGCTGTGTGCAGTGCTTCATTTTCCAATATTGTCGGGATGTTTATTACTCCTGTATTGGTCAGTTTCTTTATTTTAGGTCAGTCGCAACATGGCTTTGACCCAACCTCCTCAATTCTTCAAATTACCTTATTGTTACTGGTTCCATTTATATTGGGACAGATATTACGCCCTTATGTTTATCCGTATATGTTGAAATTACCCGGTATCGTCAAAGCATTCGATCAGGGCACTATTTTGATGGTGGTTTATGGTGCTTTTAGCGGGGCAGTTGTTGCAGGATTGTGGGACGTAGTGAGTTGGGAAACCTTGTTTATTTTGACTTTGGCATGTTCTGTATTTTTAACTATTATCATGCTATTGGCTTTATACATCCCAAAATGGTTGGGTTTTAACCGGGAAGATCAAGTTGCAATGTTTTTTTGCAGTTCCAAAAAAACCTTAGCCAGTGGTGTGCCGATGGCACAAATCTTATTTATCGGACAGCCTTTAGGGATGATTGTTTTACCGATTATGATTTTCCATCAAATTCAGCTCATGGTATGTGGGGTAATTGCCAATTATTGGTCAAAGCATTCTTTGGATGAATTTAAAGCTGTGGATGAGCTAAAAGAATAATTCGCTATCTGATATTTTTTGACGTATAATTACGCCCACTTGTTGTGCTTAGCTCTGGCGGTATCCGTCTCGGTGGGCCAAAAGAATGGTCTGTTGTGGTGTTGATCTGGCTTTTCTCTGGATAAGCTTTTCCTCGTAAATAATGAGAGTGATCAATTGCGATGACAGCATAAGCCTTTCTTAACTTAGGAGTAATCGACCATGCGCGCCGATATCCATCCAAAATATGAAACACTTGTTGCTACTTGTTCATGTGGTAACGTAATCGAAACTCGTTCAGCGATTGGTAAAGAAACTCTTTACCTAGACGTATGTTCAGCTTGTCACCCATTCTATACTGGTAAACAGAAGAATGTTGATCAAGGTGGTCGTATTGACAAGTTCAAACAACGTTTCTCTGGTATGTCACGTTCTATCAAACGTCCTGACTAATACCGTTAGATGTGAAAAACGGGCATTTTGCCCGTTTTTTTATGCCTGAAATTTATATATTTCTCATCAAGAAAATATGTACAAGACCTATTGGTCTTGTACATCAATCAAGTGATCCAGTTTTTTCTGGAAATAATCACCTTGAATAAAGCGTGCATCAACATTCCAAGCATTTGCGAACAGCGTCATGTCATTTAATTCGCGCAGCATGATTTCAACTGGTTTAATTTCTTGGAAAGTTTTGATTTTTTCTTCCAGTTCCTGTGTCGATGGCTCGGTATTTAACATTTCAGTCAATGTGCGATGTAAGGTTAAGCCGTTGATATCCAGTTGGCGTAAAGCCGGTTCACTGTAAATGGTGTTGCCAAAGTCTCGTAATGCTATTTTGGCACCAAACTGGTGTAGCTGGGCTATATATTTTTGTGCATCTGAAAGATTCTGAGTTAGATCTTCTTCTGAAAATTGTAAAATAAGCGGATGGCTTAATTTGCTGCGTACAATTGTGATCAGTTTGGAAATAAATTCAGGGAAGGTTCGGTCGTGCAATAACACTTCTTTATTCAGATTTACAATCAATTTGGCTTCAGGATATTGGGTAATAAAATTATGCAATTGTTTGCATGATTCCACTAATATCCAGCGATCCAGTTTAATGGATAATTCCGGATCCTCCTTTAGCTCTCTTAAACCTGATAAATCTTTCCAGGAATTTTCAAAAATGAAACCGCTGGTCACTTCATAGGTGTATAAGTTGGTATCTTGCTTGTCATAGAGCTGTTGATATTTAAGATGGATCTCGCCACGGTCTAGGCTGTGTTGTAAGGCTCTGATTAACGAAGATTCAGGTGAAGAAATTAATGGCTTAGTTTCCGGACGCTGAATTTCCATCGTTGGAATATCTAAATGTGTATCTAACTCAAGCTCAGGAGTCGACTCATTTTGAGGTAAAGCTGTGCTATAAGCGGTATTAATAAATTGTTCGAAATGGTTTTCGTCACGAATTTCACCATCTAAAATTGCATAACCAATTCTTAAATTAAGAGGATAACTAGATTGATTGACTCGCAATAGTTGTGGTTTGGTCAATGAACTTAAACCAATAAGTTTAGATTCCAATTTTGCTTTAGATTCTGCTTGGAATAAACCAGCAAAAATACCTGGCGAAACTTTAAATAATGGAACATGAGTTTGTTCTTTTAAAAATGCTTCTATTTCACTAAAATAATTTTTTGAAGTGACCCAGTTATTTTCAAAAATAGTTTCAGGACAAGAAGCTAAAGAGAACAGGACCAGTGCGTTAACATCAGAAGGCTGTTTAGTAACAGTACGGTTAATCAGCTGATACGTATTTGGCTTCTGGGCATTTTTATCCACTGTTGCAGTGGTTACATTAGCCGATTCTGAATTTTCAATATCAATGGTAATTTGTAAGGCATCTTCATCTGTCGCAGGTAAAAATTCAATTTTAAGGGGATTCGGAACAGAAACCTGGTCATTTAATGTAGCGATTTCTATACGACCTAAATCAAACTGACCTTGGGTAATTTTTTTAAAGCGTAGTTTGAATTCGTTCAAATCTTTCGGTTGTAACAAATCAAGCAAAGGAAGTCCGACAATGTCTTCCTCATTTTTAATACCAAAGAGTTGCAAATATTCGGGATTGGCTTGAATATGAATGCCTTCCTGAATAAGCGCTATGGCCTTGTTGCTATCATGAGCTAAAGATAGGGCTTGGCTTTGAGCAGATTCTAGCTCATCCATTAAATGTTGTTGGGTGAGGAGTGAGCGGCTTAATGAAAGCGCGCGAAGTAAGCCAAGATAAAAACGATCCGGATAATCCAGATTTAAAATGTCATAAATGCCTTTGCGAATATAAGCGGCATATTGGGCTGCCTGATAATTTTCTGGTTTTAGAAGAATAATAGGCAAGTTTGGTTGTTTTGATAACTGGATTAAACTTAAGGCTTGTTCATATTTTAAATCGTAAGCACGGCCAAAAATGACCAAATCCCAATTTTGATGTAACTGTTTTTCAAAACTTTGTAAATCATCGAGCAAGCTGGCCTGAACAACATGCCCGCTCGATGTTAAAAGATCACGAATCTGGTTAAAACGTATTTGATTATCATCAATAATGAGTAAACGTGTTTCGGTACGTTTTAACTTTTTAGACAATAATGGATTTCTCACTTCAATGCTTCCCATAA
>JBLZXS010000308.1:0-4379 GCA_050285325.1 Acinetobacter sp. | reverse complement strand
CAAAGCCTTTGATTTAGTGTTCTTTTATATCAATAATGGATTCGTTTAATGCCAGCATACTTTTTGAAACACCACCCGTTATTGAGTTCATTGTTACATAAAGAGCAAGCAGTCATCTTTTTTCTAATCTTTAACTAATTGTCTTATCTTAGTTTTTAATTAAATTTGTGGCAACCTTTGTTTATAATCTCTAGTACATGCTTATGTTACGCGACTAAAGTTAATACAGTCTCAGTTTATATAGAAGATCATGAATAAAACTATCAACTATTACAATGAAAATGCTGATCAGTTCTTTGCGACAACTTATCAAGTTGATATGAGCAGTTTGTACCAATTATTTTTAAAATATCTACCAAGATACGCTTCTATTCTCGATCTGGGCTGCGGCTCAGGTAGAGATGCGTTAGCTTTTAAAAAATTTGGTCATCAGGTAGAGGCAATTGATTATTCAGAAGAGCTCGTTGCAAAAGCCAAACAGCTCACGGGAATCAATGTAAGGCAACAAAGCTTCTACGAGCTGGATGAGCGGGATAAATACGACGGGCTTTGGGCGTGTGCTTCGTTGTTGCACTGTGAGCGTGAATGTTTACCTGATGTGATGCTAAGATTATTAAAAGCACTTAAAGTGAATGGTATCTTGTATATGTCATTTAAGTATGGTGATGGTGATCGAGAAAAAGATGGACGTGTATTTACGGATTTAAATGAACAGCAAGCGCAGGATTTGCTGGATCGGCTGATGGACTTTCAATTATTAAAACAATGGATCACTGTAGATCAAAGACCGGACCGAGAAGAAAAGTGGTTAAACCTGCTGTGGAAAAAACATGCTTAATTTAGTCCCAACTGCTCAAGAGCAATTGAAGTTTTTGAAAAATATTCAGCTGATTTTGCAATCCGGCAGTTTTAGCAGCACCTATAAGTTTGCTTTACTTATTAGCCTAAGCAGATTAGCCATTGAAAAGGGAAATGATTCAGGTGATAGCTTAATCTTAGAATATAAGGATATTGCTGAAAAATTTATTGAGCTATATTGGAAGCAAGCAGTTCCTTATACGTTTCATGAGGACAGTAAGCTAATACTTAATCAGAATAATGGCAAACAAGCGGCTATTGTAAATAGAATCATTTCGCTGAGGCAGATTTATGCATCACTAGGCTTGCTGCGCCGTGATTCATTGGTATGGTTTAGTTTGTTGAAGGATGTGGCAAGAACTGTAAAAGAAATGCCAGTGCGCTATCTCCAAAATATAAGTAGTCAAAATTTCGAATTCTTATATAAGCTGGAGAAATGTGGAAAGCAGTTAATCCTTTTGCCTCAGGTTATGTATTGCTTAAGACAGTTCAGTGAAATTATTGAGGAGCTATGCCAGAAGCGCTGGATCGACTACATCCGTAAGAATAGCAACAATGCGCCAATTCTGAACAAATTGCCGAACCTTGAACAATTTATGTTTGAGCCCAACCGGAATCAGCTTAATGCAGTAGCTCACGTTTTGGTAGAATTACAAGAGTGCAGATGCTTTTATTGCAATAAGCCAATAAAAAAAGGCAATTATGCAGTTGATCACTTTATACCGTGGTCTATGTATCCATCGGATACAGGGCATAATTTCGTGTTGGTAGATGCGAGTTGTAATTCTAAGAAGAGTAATTTGCTTGCCACAGATGAGTTTTTGTATAAGTGGCAGGAACGTAATCACACTCAGGATTTAGTCATTGTGGACCGGATATCTGTATTGGGTTTTCTGACAGATAAAGAGCGATCTCATAAGGTGGCTGAATGGGCTTATACTCAAGCAGAAGAAAATGGGTATTTGCTGTGGTCCAATAAGCTGTAAGCACCTACATATATGTCGAGTATCGATCTATAAGCAGTTGATGGTCATAAAACTTTAAGAAAGGTTTAAGAGCTAAGTAAATATCTTCTTTCAATTTAATATCTATCCATGATTCATCCAAATAAATACATTCAGCCATAGCTCTGAAGATATGTTCAATTTCATGGTTATTCATTAAAAATTCTTCATTTTTTACTCTTTTCTGAAGTGCGATTAAGAGTTCTTTAAAATTTGAAAATTGTTCATTATAAAAATCAAGCTTTGATGAAATATATGAAAAATATCCCTTCGCATTTTCGACCAAAGGAATTAGGCTGAGGTACAATTGAGCTACTTCATTGACAGTGAAATAGGCACGATTACTTTTAGGGGAAATATAAAAGTCTTGTAGAACATCGATAGTCTTCAATATGCCTTGAGTTCGATAATGGTGATCTTTTAATAATGAAAACTTACGAATATCTCTAATATAACCATAGCTTTCTAGGTCTTGTATGTTTTGAAATTTCTTTGAGGGACTAAAGTAATAAAACAAATTTTTCTTTTTATTCCATTCATTTACTTTAGGAATGAGCTGGTATATTAACCATTCAAATGATGTTTGACATGGCCACCATTTTTCTTTGGATACAGGAATTTTACTAAGAGGAGGTTGCCACAATAAAGTAAGTTCATCGGTATCATTAATGCCTTCTATATTTTCTGCCCAAAACATACCATGATAAACATCTTCTATAGGTTTACCTCTTTCTCCAGTGTAAAGCTGTATGAAATTTCTAGATGCTGAAAATATATGCCATTCAGTATTTCCCTTATCTACATCATGAGCATTCGTAAATTTAATCATTAAGTCCCAAATTTCCTTCGGCAAAGCCAATAAGGCTATATATGTTTGACCATGCCGTGTAATAAAGGAAAAGTTATGAGAAGCCCATTCATTTTCAATTTTTTGTATTGCTGCTAGATATGCTTGTGTAAGATTGTCTGCAACTTCGGTAAGCTGCTGTATAGCTTCGTTAGGTAGATTAAATCGACAATTCTGTAAATCTATAATCTCAGAATTGACTAGATCATTCCCAACATAAAACGGTCTATAGCGAGAGCTGATAGGTTGTCCTAAGTTCCCTAAGAAATTTTCTAACATCCATTTATTTTCTAAAATAACATTTACCCCATGTGAATCATGGGTTTTAATCGTAACATTGGCGGAGCCGACATGGCTTTGAGTCGGTAATAGAGCTGAAATTTCTACCCATTTTTTTTTAATTTTCCAATTGCCATCTTTAGAATATGCTTCATCGAAGTCAGAATAATTTATTGAAGAAAAATGTAGAAATTCATTGGCGGCATCTCTATGGTTTTTGACTGGATCAATTAGTGCTTTATGAAGTGTTGAAATAAAGTGGGTTCTAAGCATCCATTCATTATAAAACTGGCTTTCTGGCGCCATTGGAAAGAATTTGCTGACAATATCCGGATAAGGTTGTGATTTTATTGTTAGCGTTACACCAGTCCATAGTTCTGCTTCAATTCCTAGGCTATGCAGTACATGATGAATTTCATCCCATTTTTTTCGAATATTTCTTGTCACCTCTGACTGTGCAAGGATAAGTACATACTTTTTTATATTAGGGATTAAATCATTTTTTTTGAGTTTTTTTATCGTGTTGTCTAATTCTTGAATTGATAATTTTTTCCAGCACTTGCATTCAAATACGGCTAGTTGTGTAGGGGATTTTACAAGATTGGCACATATATCAAGTCCACCTTGGTAATATCCATTACCTTCTATTCGATGCACATTTGTCAATTCTTTATCTTTGCAGAGTAACCATTCGCAATATTGTTCAAATTGATCACTTGAGAGTTGTGAGAACGGTAAAGTCGTAGCATCAAATGGAATGTAATTTTTCATAAAGGGCAATTTGATAATTTATAAAGCCATTTTAAAATCTTATTTATGCTAAAGCGATGATAAGTTAATTAGAAACTAATAAATTATTTTCATATTTGAGCTAAATTGATTTGTTGTGAAATATCAAAAAAAAGCGAGTTGATCACTTATACTTACAGTCTTTGAATTTAATGTTTTTATAGTTATGACCTTGTTAGACCTGAAAGATCTTGAAATCCACTTATGGGAAGCAGCACATATCATCACAGGTCCGATCGATGCGTCTGACTATAAGACCTATATTTTCCCAATTCTGTTCTTTAAGCGTATTTGTGATGTTTACAATGAGGAATTAGCAGATGCGATTAAAGAAATTGGTGATGAAGAGCTTGCTCGTGGGCCAATGTTTCACCGTATTGAGATTCCTGAAGGATGTCATTGGGATAATGTGATTGCGCATACTCAAGATATCGGTCAGCATTTAAAGGAAGCCTTCAATAAAATCGAACAGGCCAATGAAAACCTATATGGTATTTTTGGTGATGCGAGTTGGACCAATAAAGAGCGCTTATCGGATGAGCTTCTAATTACCTTACTTAGTCATTTCAATAAATATCACCTTGGTGTTGATGAAGTGCGTA
>JBLZXS010000307.1:0-14195 GCA_050285325.1 Acinetobacter sp. | reverse complement strand
CCCACACTTTAATCTCACCCGCAAGCGAAGCGCTAATTCATTATAAAAATGAAAATCTTTGATGTAATATAAAATCCATCATGATTATAAGTATCTAAACCTTGTAGATACGACATAAAAGGATCAAAGCATGCAGCAAGAAGTGATCATCGTAGGCGGTGGTATGGTCGGGCTAAGTTTAGCCTTAATGTTAGCTAAGGCAAACATTGGGGTGAAGTTGCTCGAAGCTATAAAATATCCAAATTATGATGATGCCAATCTTGCACCTTATCACTCCAGTTTTGATGCACGAAATAGTGCCTTGTCACGCCGTAGTGTACAGATTTATCAAGAACTCGGTTTATGGAATGCCTTACAAGAACATGCAACGCCAATTCTTGAGGTACATATTACAGAGCAAGGCAGCTTTGGTAAGGCACGACTAAAAGCTGAACAGGAAAAAGTCGAAAGCTTTGGTCAGGTGATTGAAAATGCATGGTTGGGACGTGTACTACTTACTGAAGTACGTAAACAACCTTTGATTGAATTGATTGATGGCGTACAAGTCACCTCACTGAAGCAAGATGTCGATTGGGCTTATATCGAAGCGCAACGTGGCGAAGAAACATTATCTTTACAAGCAAAGCTGCTGATCGCTGCGGATGGCCGTGATTCATTCTGCCGTAAAGCTTTGGGTGTTGGCGCGTCCGAGCACGACTATGACCAGGTCGCGATTGTCACTACAGTGCAAACCTCTAAACCACACAACCATGTTGGCTTTGAGCGTTTTAGCCCGCTTGGGCCTTTAGCACTGTTACCTTTGCCGGGCGAATATCGCCGTTCGGTGGTCTGGCCCGTGAAAAAAGGGACAGAGCATGAATGGCTCGGTGAAGAAAATGATCAACATTTTCTAGATGCCTTACAAGAAACCTATGGCGACCGAGCAGGCAAGTTCCAAAAAACTGGTCGCCGTTTCAGCTTCCAACTTTCACAAGTTTTAGCAGAAAAGCAGGCAGTTGGTCGTGTGGTGCTGATGGGAAATGCGGCGCATACCATTCATCCCGTTGCGGGGCAGGGCTTTAACCTGTGTATGCGTGATGCGTATGTATTGGTTCGTACTTTGACAGAACAATTGTCTAAATCTGAAGATATTGGTGAGCCAAGTATGTTGCTGGCTTACGAGCAGGCACGCTTGACCGATCAACAGCGTGTAATCAAGTTCTGTGATACTGTGGTACGTGGTTTTAGTAACCAAAACCCTGTGCTTAAACTGATCCGTAATACCGGGCTGGTTGCATTTGATACTATTCCGGGCATTAAACCATTGGTGGCAAATTATGCAATGGGGCTAAAAGCATGAGTTTAAATCAGTCAAATGTGCTAGATGTTGTCATTATCGGTGGGGGGTTAGTCGGTGGTTTAACTGCCTTGCTACTTGCCCAAGGTGGAGTTCAAGCGACTGTTTTGGATGCTGCACCCATCTTGGATGAATCCAAAGTGCTGGCCATAGCCAATCCGCGTGTTTTGGCACTTAGCCAAGCAACCATTCATTTATTGAAAACAGTCGGTGTCTGGAAAAAACTTGCCCGTCAGATGCCTTATAGCGGCATGCAGGTGTGGAATAAAAATGGTTATGGCGAGATCAATTTTGGACAAGTCAGTCAAAACACCCCCAGTGCTGAACAGACTTTAGGTTCGATGGTAGAACCGAGTGTACTGAATCTGGCCATTCAGCAAAAAATGCTGGAGCAGCTGCAAGATTACCGTACCCAAGTCAAAGTCATACGGGTAGAACAAGGTGTAGGCGTTTGGCATATTCACTTGGCAGATGGTACACAGCTTAAAACCAAACTGGTAATTGGTGCTGATGGTGCCAATTCCTTTGTCCGTGAACAGGCTTTTATTGATCTGGATATCCTCGATTACAAGCAAGCCGGTTTAACTTGTGCTATTCGAACTGCATTGCCGCATCAACATGTGGCACGTCAGATTTTCCTTGAAACCGGACCATTGGCATTTCTACCGATGGCCAGTTTACATCCGGAACAAGACGGCTATTGGCAATCGATTGTGTGGACACTACCCGATGATTATGCCGAAGAATATGCCGCTCTTGATGATGCCGATTTTACTGCATTGCTAACACGTGAAAGTCATCACATGCTGGGAGAGGTGATAGAAGCAACACCACGGGCACAATTCCCGCTGAAAGCACGTGCAGCACAGCAATATGTCAAAGCTGGATTGGCCTTGATTGGGGATGCTGCGCATGTGATTCATCCGCTCGCTGGGCAAGGAGTCAATATTGGTTGTTTAGATGCTGCCATTTTATGTGATGCATTACTGCATGACAAAAAGCGTGGCGTATGGGCACATGAACAAAGTTTGCAGCGCTATGAACACCGCCGTAAAGGACAAAATGATGCCATGATGCACAGTATGTCTGCAATTGGCTGGATGGAAACCACAGCACTTTTCCCTGTCGTTTGGGCCCGAAATTTTGGCTTAAAACAAGTGGAACAACATGCCACATTGAAAGATGCTTTTATGTCGCAGGCGAATGGATTAAAGGTCTTAAAAGATACCTGTTATGCCATTTGAGTCTGAAGAGCTGCTTTCTGTACAAATATTCATATAAGTTTACTTTTTTGATTAAAAAAGATACGATTTTTTTGTATTTGACTCTATGCGAAACGATCAGAGATTGTTAAATTTCTTCCTAATTCAAAACCAATTCACATTGGAACGATAGACGTTATTTGTGGGGAAAAAAGAGCGATGACAGATATGAATGACTACGATGAAGTAGAAGAAACTGCAGTAGATGATGATGAAGCCAAAGCTGCTGAAAAAGGTGCATCTGACAGCGAAGCTACACCTACGGATGGAGATGTTGCAGAAGCAGAAACTTTGACCGTGACAGCTAAACTCAAACAACGTCAGGCTCTGGAAGATGAAGTGGCTGCGTTTCTTGCACGTGGTGGTCGTATTACTGAAGTTCCTGCAGATGAATCTGCGAAAGACTAAATTTTCCTGGGCAGCATTCGTCTAAAGGGATATAAAAAAGCATCACAGAAGTGATGCTTTTTTAGTTTTGATTGTTTCAGTGCTTTTAGTCTTTATTGGTGAGTTCCAAAGCACGTTGATAAGCAACCTTCTTTTTGATGCCTGTCAAATCTGCAGCCAATTGTGAGGCAGCTTTTACTGATAAATCTTGCAATAAACGCGTCAATAATTGATCCAGCTTTTCCTGCTCTAAATCTTTTTCGGCTGTTGCACCCCCAATCACCAGCACAATTTCCCCTTTTTGCTGGTTATGGTCAGATTCAATCAGCTGGATTAAATCGGCCAAGGTCATTTTTTTGATGGTTTCAAAGGTCTTGGTAATCTCACGGGCAAAACCGACTGGACGATCTGCACCAAAGACATTCGCCATATCTTTCACTGAATCTAAGATACGATGCGGCGCTTCATAAAAAATTAAAGTTTGAGTTTCATCTTTTAACTTTTCCAGCTGAATAAGGCGCTGTGATTGGCGAGAAGGCAAGAAACCTTGAAAGCTAAAACGGTCACTCGGTAAACCGACAGAACTGAGTGCAGCAATCGCAGCACACGCACCCGGCACAGGAACAACACGAATATTATGCTCTTGCGCTGCACGTACCAGTTTAAAACCCGGATCACTAATCAGCGGTGTACCTGCATCACTAATCAAGGCCATGTCTTCGCCATTCAGCAATCTCTGGATCAATAGATCAATTTTATTACTTTCATTATGCTCATGACACGCAGTCAGTGGAGTTGATATATTATGGTGTTTTAATAATTGAGCGGAAGTACGCGTATCTTCTGCCGCGATAATACTTACAGACTTTAGAACATGAATCGCACGAAAAGTGATGTCATCTAAGTGCCCAATTGGGGTCGCTACAACAAATAACTGAGCACTCATAAGGTTTCTCCAATGTTGAATAATAAAAATAATTTGATGGGCTTCATGCTGTATTGCATTTTTAACTACGCACAAGCTGAAGTATTGGTCATTTTACCTGAATCGGGTCCTATGGCGCGAGCCGGATTGAGTGTCAAACAGGGTTTTATGAGTGCTTATCAAGCATCAGACCAGAAAACCCCGATTAAATTTGTAAACTCGGATCAAAAACCAATTGTCCAGCTGTTAAAAAATAACGTGAATAAAAAAACCCAAATGGTAATTGGGCCTTTAGCACGCAATGAGGTGGAAAGTTTAGTCAAGAGCAAACCTAAAGTCCGGGTTTTGGCTTTAAATGAAGTCACTGATCAATCGGATAATGTCTGGCAGTTTAGTCTATCCAAACACGATGATGCTTATGCGCTAAATCAAATATTGCAGAAAGACCAGATTGAACAACTTTATATTTTTCGCCAGCCGGGCACAGAACAAGACAGTGAAATATTTCTGATGTCCTTGCTTTCACAAACTGATTATTCATTTACCGTAATCAATGAAATACCTAAAAAATGGGATAAACAAAGGGGGCTATTACTTCTGGGAAATAATGAATGGATCAACAGTCTGGCTAAATTAACAAAGAAAAACCTTTATATCTTATCGAATGCCATTGAGCAGCATCAACAGATTCCCAAAGGGGTGAAGTTTTGTGATGTGCCGGCTTTATATAGTTTGGCATGGTCGGACGTAATTAAAGCTTATCAGCAAAAGCCGGTTTCCATGCCGTATCAACGACTATTGGCTTTTGGTGGGGATGCCTGACATATTGCCCAACAATATTTAGACGAGCCTAACTTGAAAAGTATTGAATTTGAGGGACGTACGGGATTGATTAAAATCAGTGACAATCAAATTCTACGCATGCCGCATTGTTATGAAAATAGCAAAAAGGGGATTAAAACCCTGTGAGGAAAATACCGATGCCTGCAAATTTAAATTTAGGCCAATGGGCAGAACACCAGGCTTTAGGGCTGTTACATGCTCAAGGGTTTGTGCTGATTGCCGCTAATTATCATTGTCGTTATGGAGAAATTGATCTGATTGTACAAAAAGATCAAGAATTGATATTTGTCGAGGTAAAAGCGCGTTCGGCGACTCAATATGCCCAATCTTATGAAACCATTTCGGTATCTAAACAAAAAAAGATCATGAAATCAGCATTGTACTTTCTAAATGCCCATCCACAATTCCAGCAATTTTATTGTCGTTTTGATGTGATTTGTTTTGATTTTTTTCAACAATTTGCAAAAACAATACAGCAAGATTTTTCCAAATTCACTTATGATCAACAATGGATAGAAAATGCTTTTACTTTTGATCAAGAGTTTATTAATCTTTGAACAAAATCAGAGCATAAATGCTGAAATAAAATAGAATTGAAATTAAAGATTAGGAGTCTTGCTGAGTGTTTAACCGTATTGCAATGACGTTACTGTGTGTAGCAAGTTTATCTGGTTGTGCAAGTTTCATCTCTGGTGGCACAGGATCCGCCCCAGTAGGAACAGAAAGTGGTGCTCGTTCACTTGGACAAGTCTTTATCGATTCATCTATAGAGCGCACCGCTAAAATTAATTTATATAAATTGGATGCACGCTTTAAACAAGCCCGGGTCAATATTGAAAGTTTTCATGGCAATGTTTTATTGACTGGCCAAGTTCCAGATGCCCATCTCAAGCAATTGGCTGAAGATAATGTTCGTGCCATGAGCGATGTCAAAACGGTACATAATTATATTACAGTCGGTAACCAGATTGGCTACAGTACCATTATGCAAGATACTACGGTCACCGCGAACACGCGTGGACTGATTATGAAAGCCGTGGTGGTCGCAGACAGTAAAGTGCGTATACATACTGAAGACGGTATTTTATATGTGATGGGACGCTTAAATAATGCAGAAATTAACGACCTCAATCAGGTGCTTCAGCAAGTGGGTAATGTGACTAAAATTATTACCTTGATTGATAATGTTGAGCAATCACGCGCAACCACTTCAAGTTTTAGCAGTCCGGTTTTAAATGCACAGCCCGTTGAACAAACGCCTGTAGCGATTGACCCTGACCAGGTTGAGCCTGCGAATGTTCAATAATGTAACGCTCGTAATCAAAAAGAAACTGCAACAAAAAGTCGAATTGGTAAAAATGCTTTATAAGGATTTTCGCCTTTACGATTTTGGTAGTTATGCACTGAACCGTTTAACCCCGAAAAAAGGATATACAGTAGTTGAAAATATTGCTTATGGCTTAAAGTCACGACAGCGTTTAGATATTTTTACCACCGAAGTGCCGCGTGAACAGCGTGCTTTAATTGTATTTGTGCATGGTGGGGCTTGGCTGCATGGAGATAAAAAAGATTATCGCTTTGTAGGAGAAGCCTTCGCCAAAGAAGGCTATGATGTTGCGGTGATTAATTATCATCTTGCGCCCGAGCACGTATTCCCAAGTTATATTGATGACTTAAGCCTGGCATTAAACTATTTAACCCAACATCAGTCCAGATACCACATCCAGACCGAAAAACTGGTCTTGATGGGGCATTCAGCCGGGGCATTTAATGTGATGTCGGCACTGTATCATCCGAAGCCTTATGCCTTGCACTGTCGTGCTCAAATTCAGGCAATTATTGGATTATCTGGACCGTATCATTTTGATTATAAAGATGATCCTTTATGTGCCGATGCCTTTGATCAGACTGTGCCTTATCAGCAGGTCATGCCTTATTATTTTGTTGAAACAAACACGGTCAAGCATTACCTGTTTTTAGCGGCCAATGATCAAGTGGTTGGTCATAATAATTCAACTGATTTGCATCGTATTCTGCAGGAAAAAGGTAATCATAGCCAAATGATTACCATTCCGGGTACTGGGCATGTTTCTATTATGGGATCGGTTTCGAGTTTGTTCAGTCGCTATTTTCAAACCAAGAAACAAATTTTAGCGGTTCTAGAGGAAGCGTTAAAACCTTAACTTAGAGCCATTCACGGGTGTCATCTGCAACAGGATGACCCTCAGTGATGTGTTTAATCATGGCGTAAGCAATACTGCCTTTAAATGGAATTTCAGGTAGCTGATCAAATTTAAAAAATTGTGCATCGCTAATTTCTTCTTCTTGAAGCTTGATTTCTCCAGAAGCATATTCAGCACGAAAAGCGAGCATTAAATTACTCGGAAAAGGCCAGGGCTGGCTCGCCAGATAGTCGACATTTTTAACTTTTAATCCGACTTCCTCAAAGGTTTCACGGCGTACTGCTTCTTCTAAAGTTTCTCCAACTTCGACAAAACCGGCAATCAATCCATACATATTGCTGGTGTTTTTCGCATTTTTCGCCAGCAGAATTTCATTATCACCCCGGGTAATGACCGTAATCACACAAGGTTGAACCCGCGGATATTGATGATAGCGACAGGCAGGACAAATCATGGCATATTCTGTCGGATGAGCTTCTGTCGGATGTCCACAGTGACTACAGAATTTATGGTTTTTGCGCCATTCTAAAAGTTGAATTGCACGACTGGCCTGTTCGAATTGTTTGCTATCCCATATGGTCAATAACTGACGGATGGGAACCAATTGTAAGCCTTGAGGAATGGGTTCGTGTTCGAGAAGATCACGGGCAATCACTTGATCGCCCGTGTTGAACTGAAGATCACTTGCTAAACGTTCCACTCGAGGCAGTTGAAAGTTTTCATCCACTAGGAGTTGATGTTGATGAAAGATATAAGCAAGTGATAATTCAGACATTAGGCTACAGTTTTCAGTTTTTCGCTACTGTCCAATGCTACATTAAACATAGACTGCAATACAGGTTGTTTGTATTTTAAATTGTCAATCATCATATCGGCACTGGCTAAAGTATCGAGCGTGTGATTGATTTGTTCAGCACTAATTACCGCCGAACTTTCAATTTGCTGTTGAATAAAGCTTGCTGCAGTTTTTAATGCATTTTGACCTGCTTCAGCATTTAAGAACAATAATGCTCCCCCAATTTCACGTAATTGGGTCGGTGTATTTTCTAAATTTGCCAAATCGTGGTCTTGGAGATATTGCATCAAGATCTGGCTACAAAGCTCAATCACCGCTTTAGTTTCATGGAGTAAAGCATTATGCGCTTCATCTAAACGGTCTAAAGAGATATTCATGTTATGCACACGAAGCTGTAAACGGCTTGAAGTGTGGTGGCGTTCCAATACCCCAATTGAATTCATTGCAGATAGAATACAGTTCATCAATTGCTGGGCAAAACCTTCATCTTTAAGCACTTCGGCACTGCTGAGTAAACTGGCTTGGCGCGACAAGTCATTAAAGGCTTCATTCAGGTTCAATACTTTGAAAATATTAGCAAGACTGATGAGCTTACCTTGCAACTCCAAGGTTTTTTCTGGGGTCATATTTTGATAGTTGTATTCGATGTCATTACGAATTTGTGCCATTTCAGTGGTCACAAGTTCACTAATGGTATGCATGGTATCAAAATCAGGACCATAAAGATGACGGCTGAATACTTGTAATTGGGTATCGGTCAGATGATCCTCACCCAGATTAAGCTGGCTGCGGATATGCTGCGCAGTTTCATCTTCCTGGCTAATGCACAAACTTAAAATATTGGCCAAATCTGGCAGGCTTGGCTTAAAACGGTCAGAGGCATTGAAGAATTGCGCCATATTACGTTCAATGCTAATCAAGGTACGTAAACGCGGGTCATTCAAAAGCAAGTGATCAATTTGATCAAATGCCACATGTACCAGATTCCAATATTGCTTACTTGGGGTATTTTCGGCAAGACCGGCTAAATATGCCCCCGTTAATTTGATTGCTTGTAGATCAAATTCAGTTTCTTCTTGTTTAATCAGTTTGTTTAAAGACAATTTATACAAGCAATGCACATATTTAGATTTCTCTAAGCTCGGTGCTTTAGGAAGCTGGAAGTCTGGCGTGAAGCTATCAATTAATGACTCAATATGCTGACCTTCATGAGTAACTGGCTTGCCCAATACAATCTCAAGGCGATTCAGCGTATCAAGCAAGAATTGCGGAATTTTAACTTCGCGCAAGCAAATGAATTCGATATAGCGCTTCAACATGGTGGTGCCTTCACTTAAGGCAATGACTTCCTGCGTGTTAATTTGCGCAGGGTTCCCCATAATTTTGCGCATCAACTCTGCGGAATATTGAGCAATTTTAGCCAAGCTTTGCATATCAATCAGCGCCAGTACTTGAGCACATTGCTCAAATTGATTCAATGCATCATCAATACCAAAAGGTAAAGTTTGATCTTCTGCCAAGGTGCTAACCGCTGATTCGACTAATTTAATTGAGTTATCAACCTCATTTTTTATTATCAGCAATGCAGTTGGGTCAAAATGAATAGAGGTTTGGTAAGACATGGATCTGCACCTTTCCTAGGGTTTTATCTGTTTATGAGCAGCCGGGTAAGGGCGAAACTTCTTTACATTCAACTATAACTTAACTGTTAAATGATTAAATACAAAAAACCACTAGAAATGTAGATTTTATTTTGTAAAAAGACAAGCTGTTCCATATTTTTCTTCAAATTGTTTGACCCAAGTCTCATGTGCTTCAAGTTCCTGCGCGGAAGGCAAAATAACAGGCAGGTCTATTTGTATGCTTTGACGGGCAGACTGAGCTTGTTGTTGCTCACTTTCGGTCAAGGTATCCATATCGAAGGAGACTTGACCGCCGGTCATGGCTAAATAGACATCAGCCAGAATTTCAGCATCGAGTAATGCACCATGGAAAGTACGGTCTCGTTGTGGAATTTCATAACGGCGCACCAGCGCATCGAGGGAGTTTTTTTGTCCCGGATGTTTGCTCTTTGCCATGGCCAAGGTGTCGGTAACTTCACACACCTCTGATAAAGCCACAAAGCCGGCCCGTTTGAATTCCATATTCAGGAAGTTCATGTCGAAGGTGGCATTATGCGCAATAATCTCAGCACCTTTTAAATATTCAAAAAGTACATCTGCAATTTCTGCATACACCGGTTTGTCTTTTAAGAAATCATCTGAAATACCATGAATATTTTCAGAATCACCGACCGGTTTTTTCGGATTGATATAAATGTGAATGGAGCTACCGGTCAATTTACGGTTGACCATTTCAATCGCACCAACCTCGATAATACGGTCAGTGTCCTGGAAATAGAAACCCGTGGTTTCCGTATCCAGAATCAGTTGGCGCGGACCATGAACTTGCTGGGTTCGTGGTGTAATCACAATATGTGGATGTTCAATATTGGAAAGGTCAGGCGTAAGACTCTCTATAGTCTCGTCTTGAATTTCAGCTTCTTCTTCCTGATCCTCAGTTTGAATCATGTCTTGTTCTAAGTTTTCTAAAGCTTCCGTGTCATCCTGCACATCCGACTCGATTAAATCAAAACCAAAAGGATCATCTAGCAGCCAATCCTTTTCAGCTTTTTTTTTATCTAAAACTGCAAGGTCTTGAACGGATTTTTCTACTTTTGATGGATTTTTCATGGCAGCTAAAGTTTGGTCTGCACCCAAATTGGCCAGTTGATCGGCCATTTCATTACCCGGATGTCCAGCATGACCTTTAATCCAGTTCCACTCGATTTCACGGCCTTGGCAGGTTGCATCCAGCAGTTTCCACAGGTCCGGATTTTTAACATCTTTCCAGTTTTTCTTTTTCCAGCCATGAATCCATTCGGTAATACCTTGTTTTACATAGTTGGAATCGGTCCAGATAATCAGTTTGGCATCCGTAGGACAGAACTTAATCCCTTCAATGGCCGCAGTGAGTTCCATGCGGTTGTTGGTGGTTTCCGGGACCCCGCCACACAGTTTATGTTCTTCAGACTCAGTAATGACATATGCACCCCAACCGCCTAAACCAGGATTGCCGCGACAAGCGCCATCGACATAGAGTGTGATTGTTTGAGCCATATAAACCAAATCCGAACGAGTGAGAGTCAAATTGAACCGTGTGAATGGCGTATTGTATAACGCAAATACACTTTTGAACTGTATAACATGCTTATTTTTTAATTTCTTGTAACATTTATAGTGAAATCGCGCTAAATTATTGCCTTGTGTCTAAGACATGCTTCACTACAATGGCATATCTAAAAAATAAATTTTATACGAGTTGTCTGGATTTCTTTATGTATAAACCAACCGCGATTTTGTGGCAGCCTTTATTACCCAAATTTTTTAAAATTACAGTATTGGGGTCAGCTTTAGCTGCACTAGGTCTGACGGGCTGTTCTTCGAGCCAAAGTGCAACACAAGGATCAAAATCGAAACTGGTTGGTTCGGGATATCTGGACGCCAACAGTCTGGACTCTTTGGAAGATTTACTTTCGGCAACCGATATGCGTGCGGTGGAAGGGGATCGTCTACTCATTTTAAAACACGGTGACGTTTGGAAACGCATGACCGTAGGTTTTAAAATGGATCAAACCCATTGGGACTCTCGTATTGAAGCGCAGCGCGGTTGGTTTATTTCGCGTCAACCGTATTTGGATCGTTTGAGTGCACGTGCTTCACGTTATCTTTATCATACGGTGAAAGAAGCTGAGCGTCGTGGCTTACCGACCGAACTGGCTTTATTGCCGATTATTGAAAGCTCTTATGACCCAGCTGCAACCAGTAGTGCAGCCGCGGCCGGCATGTGGCAATTCATTCCAAGTACCGGCCGTATTTATGGTTTGAAACAAACCGGTTTATATGATGGTCGTCGTGATGTGGTTGAGTCAACGCGTGCAGCGTATGAGTTTTTAGGAGGCTTGTACAATCAGTTTGGCTCATGGGAATTGGCTTTGGCGGCTTACAATGCAGGTCCGGGTCGTATCCAGCAAGCAATTAACCGTAATAAAGCAGCAGGTTTACCGACAGATTATTGGTCACTGAAACTGCCACAAGAAACCATGAATTACGTACCCCGGTTCTTGGCAGTTGCACAAATTATTAAAAATCCGGGCGCATATGGGGTATCTTTACCCCCGATTGCCAACCGTCCACACTTTAGAGAAGTGCCTGTTGGCCCGGTAAGTTTAAATGAAATTGCCTCGATTACCGGCTTGAGCCGTGCTGAGCTGTATCAGTTAAATCCCGGGCATCGTGGAGATTTGATTGATAGCGAAAGCCCGATGCGGATTATTATTCCTGCAGACCTCAGTCCATCGATTGATGCGCGACTGAAAAAATTATCTTCTAGTTCTGGAGGTTTATGGGCAAGTACTGCAAAAACCTTTACGCCCGAAAAATCTAATCCGCCTGAACTAAATACTCAAGTGATGAATCCGGTAAAAACAGCACCACCGGTATTAACCACAACAACGACTAAAACGACTCAGCCTGCTGCAACGGCAACGGTTAAAGCTGTGAATCCCGTGACGACGACAACCGCTTCAAAGGCGCGTATCTCTACCCCTCAAGGTTCAGCTGCACTGGCATCGTTTGCATCGAATAGCGATATTCCAAGTGCACCACGTATTCCTGTAGCTGTGACTCAAGTGGCAAATGTTAAGCCAGTAACAGTTGAACCTCCTTTATCTTCGACTGAACGTGAGCAGATTTTGGCGGCAGTGAAAGCCGAAGGTGAAAATAAAACGGTAGAAGAGGTGCTTCAGCCTGTAGCCAGCAAAGCTGAACAGGACAAAGTGGTTGCAGAGCTGAAAGCTCTTGCACCGCAAGGCACAGAAATTACCGATCCTTTTGACGGTAAAATTAAACTCACGGCGATTCAAACCAGTCAATCTGTGGCCGAGCAACAAGGTAAAGAGCTGACCAAAGGTTTTTCTTATCCAAAAGGTGTAGCGGAAAATACCAAAGCTGATTCTGACGAGGCAAAACGTAATCAAGGCAAAAACTACGTCAAGACTGATTCAGAAGTTGTTGTTACAGCACCTAAAGGAAAACGCAGTACCTATACCGTTCTTCCTGGCGATACCTTGGCTGTCATTGCAATGAAAAATGGCTTGAACTGGCGTGATGTGGCGAAGTGGAATCAGATTGATCCAAATTCACCACTTTATGTCGGAACCAGTATTTATCTATACGATGCAAAACCGCAAAGCACAGAAACATCTGCCAGCACTAAGTCAAAAATACAGTCTGAAAGCTATGTGGTTCAGGCCAATGATAATTTGACTGGAGTTGCGAGCCAGTTTGGTATGTCAGTGAAACAGCTTGCGGATTACAATAATTTATCAGTTAGCAGTGGTTTACGTGTAGGGCAAAAATTGTCGTTAAAAGAAACTGCTCAAAGTAATTCCGACACTGCTGAAACCAGAACCAGTAATTCAAAATCCCCCGCGAAAGTAAAAACCAAGTCTTATGTAGTTAAGCGTGGTGAATATTTAAAGCTGATTGCAGAGCGTTATGCCTTGTCTAATCAGGAGTTGGCAGATTTAACCAAAGGTTTAACTGCGGGCAGTAGCCTCATGGTGGGGCAGAAAATTAATGTTCCATTACAAGAAGCTGAAACTAAAGTAGAAGCTAAGCAAGAAGAAAAAGCTACTGCTATTAAAGTGGAAACGGCTGTAGAACCTTCATATAAAACTGAAAGTTATCGTGTGCAACGTGGTGACACCTTATCCAGTATTGCGGCACAGTCGAAAATTTCCTTAACTGAATTGGCGCAGCTGAATAAATTATCCAATACCCAAGGTTTACAAGTCGGTCAAACCCTTAAAATTCCTGCAGACTCAACTGTTCCTGAAAGTTACACCGTGCAATCGGGCGATAGCTTGTCGGCCATTTCGGCCAAATATAATTTAGGCATGGATTATATTGCCAATATTAACGGGATTAACCGTAATACCGGTTTACGTGTTGGACAACGTTTAAAACTCAGCAGTGAAGAACCGGCTTTAGCTAAAGTCGAAGCAAAAATTGAAAAAGTCAGCTTCGAAAAACAGAATGATATCCATGTGGTGAAATCGGGTGAAACCCTGAGCAGTATTGCCAAAAAATATCATTTACAGCTGGATTATCTGGCTGCATTGAATGGCTTAACCCGCAATTCAACTGTGCGTATCGGGCAACGTTTAAAAATTGAAGGGGATCTTCCAAAGCTGGAAGCTAAAGTAGATGAACCTGTAGCAAAAGCGGTGAAGTCATCTAAAAACACCGATGCCTATACCGTAAAACCGGGGGAATCTTTAAATGCGATTGCCAGTCGGGCCGGAATATCGGTTGCTGAATTGGCATCGTTAAATGATCTGAATGCACGTGCAGGCTTGCGT
>JBLZXS010000306.1:0-4488 GCA_050285325.1 Acinetobacter sp. | reverse complement strand
GACCAGCCGTGGTACGGGCAAGTAAATGCACGTGTATTACCACAGTCCGCGAAGCTCACACGCATAGAGCGGTGACGGCATTGATTTAAGAATGCTTTGATTGAGCCGTCTTTTTGACGTGTCACAATAATCGGATCTTCACCCATATAGGTATTGAAGAAGTCACCCGATTTAGGAATTTGGCTTTCATGACAAAGGAACAACCAAGTACGGCCAAAAACGCGTTCAAGCTCTAATTCATATAAATCTGGATCTGTATAGATCGATGGCGAGATACGACCATTTTGTGCATCGACCAAAGCATCGATTTCGCGCACATCAATTTTTCCACTCATGAGAAGCTCTCCTGTGACGTACTCAGTCACAAAGTAAATAGACTCAACTTTTAGTGGATAATGGTTTTATAGCGACTTTTAGTGAAATATTTTTTTTGTTTCAATTAAGATATTTTATGGATTATTAGCAGCATTATTTTCTATATTAAAATCCCAATGAATAACTCCAGACCATTTATTTTCTAAATGACAGAATCAACTTCACGGCATAGTTGTTTATAGATTATACTGCTACCAAATTATAGTAAGACATTTTTTGGATTACTCATTGGATTGGTTATATGGAATTACGACACCTTCGATATTTTATCACCGTGGCAGAAGAACTAAACTTTAGTAAAGCCGCATTAAAGCTGTTTACCGCGCAACCCTCTTTAAGTCAGCAAATTAAGGACCTGGAAGAAGATGTCGGGGTACAACTGCTCTATCGCACCAAACGTAAAGTTGAGCTCACGGAAGAAGGTGCTGTATTTCTTGAACAGGCACGCTTAACCCTGGCTCAAGCAGACAAAGCCATTGCCATGGCACGTCAAGTCTCGCAAGCCAAACAGAAAATGTTGCGCATTGGCTTTGTGCCTGTCGCGGAAATGAAAATTTTCCCTTATGTCTTGCCAAATTTACGTGTGCAAAACCCTGATTTAAAAATCGAATTGCTCAGTCTCAATAACAATGAGCAAATCAAGCTACTGAAAAAAGGTGAACTGGATGTCACCTTTACCCGGCACAACTCGAATAGCGAAGACATCGAAAGTTTATTTGTTTTACGCGAACCGCTGATTTTTATTTTGCCGGAAAACCATCCTCTGGCAAAATACGAGCGCATTCCGGTTAAGGCATTGAATGGAATCGATTTTATCATTCCTGCGGCTGAACAGTCGCTGACCTTACACAATGCAATTCTGGATTTTGCCAAAGCCAATGGCATTGAATTTAACATTGTGCAAAAAGCTGACAACATCCTGTTTAATATCAATTCGATCGGTATGGGTTTAGGCTGCACGATTTTACCTGGTTATGTTGCGCCTTTAACCATGGACAATACCGTGATTCGCGCTTTGGATGTTGAGCTGCCTTATCTAGATTTGTATGTCAGTTACCATAAAAACAGTAGTTCGGTAGCGGTGCATAAATTTATTGAATTATTGACCCGGGTTTTTTATCTGAATATCAATCGTGATTGATCAATTTTTTACAAACTCGCTTTCTCCATTCAGCCCACCATTATTTTCCTGATAAATAGTGGTGGCTTTTTATGCACCTTTTTGGTTATTTTTCCCTCACATTAGACTGAAGTCTTATAAAAAATCACCACTTTAAAACCCGTCTTGATGGGAAATAACGTATAACTTTTACTTATCCTATTTATAAAAATATCTCATAATCATAAAATTACAACTTAAGTCTAATAAGCTGATGACAATCTTTTTAAAATATTTGTAAAAAATAAAGACCACTGTAGAGAAGATAATGAAAATACACCCACTGCATCGAATAAAAACAGGTCTTCAATACCATCCTTATTTCTTTTTTACTTTTCCTGCTATGGCGGTGTTGTATTATTTTTTACACTGGATGACCTCATTTGGCTGGTCTACCTGTCTTTTAATCAGCTGGAATATGGCGATCTATAGCTATTTATTTTTAACCCTGAAGAAATTATGGCGTACAGAACATGAAAATATTTTACAGCGCGCACAACAACAAGATGCCAGTAAATGGCTGATTTTACTGCTGGTGATCCTGACTTTAATCATGTGTTTCATTGCCATCGTTATTGAAATTAATCATCTACCCCCAGATGCCACTATTCGCACAGGACACTTAACCTTATCGGTTCTCACCCTTGTTTCTGCATGGTTTTTTATGCATACCATTTTTGCCATTCATTATACCCATGACTTTTATCTGGCATTAGAAAAGCATACAGATGGCGGACTGGATTTTCCCAAGACACCACGCCCAACTTACCCAGATTTTATTTATTTCAGCTATGTGGTTGGAACCTCAGCGCAAACCGCAGATGTATCCATCACTTCACGCTCCATGCGGGTATTAAATACCTTGCACCTTCTGTTGGCATATGGATTCAATACCACTATTCTGGCGATCAGTATTAATGTTGCGGCTAACTTTATTAGCACTTAACTGTTAATCCTTGATGATGAGTCCTTAATTAAAGGCATAAAAAAAGGACGACCTCAGTCATCCTTTTTTTATTTCATTTATACAGCGCGATTAAACACCACGAGCTGTTAAATAGTTTTTGATTACGGTATTAAATTCTTCAGATTTTTCAACTTGAGACCAGTGACCACATTGGCTGAAGATGTGTGCATCAGCATGCGGAACAATGTTCAAGATATCCCATGAACGAGATACAGGAATTACCACGTCTTGTACGCCATGAATCAAAAGTACAGGAACTTTGATTTCTTTCATTTTTTCGAAATCAAGCGGGAATTCAAAACGGTCACGGTCACGTGCGCCAACCACGTCCATCAGACGGTCAGATGCATAATCGTTTTTCGCAGAATCAAAACGTACTTTTACCAGTTCATCAGTGATCAAGTCTTTGTTCACGACAAACATAGAAAGAGTTTTCTTGATCCCTTCTTCAGTAAGTACCGGATTTGCATGCGCTTTAAGTGCAGCAGTCTGTTTCGCGCCGCCTGTACCCATAGACACGATCCCGAGAACACGCTCAGGGTAATCAAGTGCCATCTGGAAAGCTAACCAGCCACCCAAAGAGTTACCGACAACCCAAGTTTTTTCGATACCCAAAGCATCTAAGGTACGTACTGCGTGATCCACCCACGCACGGATACCGTAAGCAGTGTTTGGTGCAACCACACTTTGACCATAACCAATGGTGTCGATGGCGATACAACGTGCTTGTTCACCAATTTGTGGCAAGTTTAACCACCAGTTTGCAGCAGCCGATACGCCAGTACCTGAACCGTGTAAAAATAGAATAGGTGTACCTTCACCAATTTCGTGATAGTGAGTCAACTCACCTTCAGCGGTTTCAATCCATTTATCTTCTAAACCAAAGAATGAATCGGTGGTGTAATCAGGGATTTGAACAGTGCTCATACTTACTCCTCGTACAGCTTAGCGCTTGTGTTTCAATCTATGCCAGATTTAAACGTCAAGTTGACTCTTAAAATTTTGACTTCTTTACAGCCTAATATTACCTGTTCATTGCCCTTAAACTGATACAAAATTACGATCAAACCCTATAAAAAAACGATTATTTAAGTCTTTGTTTTTATATAATAAAAATAAAATAATACCCATAATTTACTTAAGGTATTTAAAAGCAAAATATTCTAAACTCAAAAAAAAGAGCGACTGCCCAGCAGTCGCTCTTTTTAAATTAAAGGATTTAGAACTTATAAGTATAGGTAGTCGCTACACGATACTCTTTCAAATCAGATTTATAATCGAAGTCAGCATCGATATACATCGCCTGGAAGCCTAAACCTTTCAACTGACCTTCAGGCACTGTGTAGTTCAGGATTAAATTAAGCTCATCCGAATCCTGATTTTTCTTGCCATTTGCTTCAGCATCAAAGCCCATCATGTAGACTGCAGTGGCATTCAAGCCTTTGGCACCCACTTCAGAGAAGTCATAACCATAAGTTAAGCCCACGGATTTCTCATCAATCGCAGTGAATGTCGCAACACCCCAGTTTACAAGGTAAGGCTGTGGCACCCACCCGCCCAAGGTTGGGAATGCATTATCCCCAAACATTTGCTGATAACCCAAACCAACTGTGTGCGCGCCATAATTTACTTTCGCACCAACAGATAAAGCCTGGTTATCAATTGGACCATACAGCTTGTTGCCTGAATCCGAGTTATCGAAGTAACGGATATGGCTATCTAATTTTGCTTTTTCACCTAATGTGGTTTTGTAATTCGCACCGACATAATGCTGCTGGTAGATATCTTTGACATCTGCATACCAGTAGCTTGCACCAATCTCTTTATTGAATTGATGATCCACACCCGCGATATACATCCCGTCTGCTGCTGCACCATTATCATATGCAGGCGGAGCAAATTTGGTTAGATCACGGAACTGGTTGTCATAACGGTTGTTAATGCCATCAATATACGCCAGGGTTAACTTGGTATCTTTAATGTCTTT